>CAZDJE010000151.1:0-6629 GCA_964505715.1 uncultured Desulfocapsa sp.
TGATTCCGATTGGGTTAACCTTGCCACTGGATCAATCTCCAACAATGCGCTACATATTTGTATGCACTGGGCGGACTCCCTGCTTTCCGTCTCACCTCGTCAATGCAGCGCCCAATGGTTTTTATAAAAATTGAGTTTCACCTAGCTGTTACTGTAAATTTTTCCACAAACCCTACGGGCTTATAACTGAGTTTTGCTTTCCGCAGTCCATCGTGGCCTAGATCTTGTTCCCTGTTTACTGTTTCGTATTGCTCGGGCAGAATAGAGGCGAATGACTGGTTGATAAATTGCCAAAGCCCCTTATACTCATCCACTGCTTTTTCAAAATGAACAGCAAAACTCTTGCCACAGGCAAGCTCTTCGCCCAATGAATACGCAACAGGCTCACTATCAACATAATAAATACCGCCGCAGAGTTGTAACTCTTCAGTTTTTTCCAAAGCCTCTTTTGCGGCAGCATAATCTCCCGGTTCATCCCGTTTGGCCCGCCACTTTTCAAGTATCTCCAGAGCATCATTCATATATATTTCCAGAAGCGGTCTGCCTTCATAGGCATAGTTCTTGACGAATGCATTGACTAGATTACGTTTTTTATGGAATTTACGCCCGGCAAGCTCTGAGAGATCCCGGCGGTTATAAAGATAATCAAAGTTATCCCTGTCCTCTTGAAGTTTATACCCTAGTGATTCCAGCATCTGAGCCTGGGAACTACTGACACATTTCATTGTACGGAATTGTTTAAACAGGCTGCTCAGTATTTGTGACTCAGGCAAACCAAAAGGAAGCATAAAAAATGGAGTCCGTCCGGCTCTTCCACTGATGAGGAGTAGTTCTCCAGCAAGCATGGAGACCTTGTATTTATGGGTATTGCGAAAGAGATAGAGGTTAGCAAAGCTCAACTCTGAAATGCCTTCTGCAAGTTTCTGGAAAAGCGGGTGTAAGAAAGTCCGCATGGACAGGTATAGCTCAGCTTCGTCCGGGTAACGTGGTATCATCAAAATTCCTCTCGTTTGTACTGCTAGAGCCCAACATTGCACTATTGCTTTATTTAACTACAAATGCCCCTACCTTTTAAAGAGAAAAACACAAATGGAGAGAGTTAACGGATGCAACGATTCAGTATATTCCGGGGACACAATACCTAACAACGTGTGCTTAAAAGACGAAATGTAATGACCTATCATCATTTCCCTTCACCCATGATACTCATAATGCGTTCAGCAACACAGGTGCGTAAAAAAATATCCCTGACACCGTCACGAAGGTTAACCATACGGGTGTAAAGACGATGGACCTCATACGTGCCATGTCTTTGATAATACCATATCATGTCAGAGCAAACAATAAATGAGCATTGTGTCCCCGGATCTGATAAATGAGTATTGTGTCCCCGGATCTGCGGATCTGCCCGGATCTGCAAGTAGACATCTCAAATTGAAGCATTGGCACAAAACCAAGACCTTCGCGATGAATATTAACGTGAAAATCACCGGTTCAGCCGGTGCATTGTTTTCTACCATGAAGCCCTGCCCCTGAGGCTTTACCTTCGCCTTCACAGTGATTCCGAGAAACACGCCCGGAGGGATCCTGACGATAGTATTTCTTCAAGACTCGATAAAGGTCCGGTGCATGCTTAATCATTAGCCGCGGCTGATCGAAAAATTGCTCAGTTGCGACGGCGAAGAATTCCGCTTCGTTAGTTGCAGCATAGGCATTGAGAAAAGATTTCTTGCCCTTTTCGACACGGTTTTTGAGACGGAGGTATTCATGCGAACATGTTTGGACCCAGTCACGATATTCAGCCCGGTCTCTCAGCGGGGGCGTGCCGTCAGTCGAGCCATCTAGCATGTCGAGTTTATGGGCGAATTCGTGATAAATAACATTGTGCCCTGATTTAGGATGACGGCCTCCGCGCAAGGCTGCATCCCATATAATAATCACCGGTCCCCGCTGGAATGCCATTCCGATAATGGGCTGTGGAATTTCCACTGGCTCCATTGTATTTTCAAAGAAGCTGGGCTTGCGTGGAGGCGGGACAACGGGGGAGGGGTAAACTATGATGGATTTGATATTTTTGTAGTAATTATGGGGTAGTCCCAGAAGAAGGAGACAGGCTTGAGCGGATATCGTGACGCGGATCTCGTCGGTAAGTTCCAGCCCACCGGCACCTACCCAGTATTTTTCAGCGATAAAGACCTGGATCAATGCACGCAGTTGATCGCGCTCGGCATCTTCCAAAAAGCAGTAGTGGCCGACATTACGGCAAATTATGTCTTCCCATAATGAGAGGAAAGGAGCCCGTGTCAACTTCTTTCGGCGTCGATTAACAAACCATCGAAACATTTAAATCTCCTGGTATTATTTTTTGGTCAACTCTTCTCGTTATTATATGGGATTGCCCAACGTTGAGCTAACCTCCGCAACACTTACAGCAAGATATTGTTCTTGGCAACATCAACTTTAAACAATTATTAAGAACTGAAAACTTATCGTAACCATCTAAGTGAACGATCCTTTCTCAATCAATACGATAGAAAAGAAGCGGTTAAATTAAATTGGCAGTGGCTAGATTAGCGGAAAGAAAAGAAGATAGTGCTTAAATGTTTCCTGATAAGGCCAGATTGGATAGTTCCTGTTGAGGGGAAATATTTTATTTTGGAATCAAGGCATCAAGTGATCAATGTACAGCACTGTAATAGCTTAGAAAAATATAAAATTGGTTGAGATTCAATTTTCCAATCCCAATCGTGGCCCCTGAACCGAGGTCAAGAGTGGAAATATGTTAACCGGACAAGTTTAGTTAATGTGTCTTTTCAAGACCTATCCCTGGAATTTCTACCGTATGACCCACTAATTCCTCCCATACTATCTTTTTACAGTAGCAAAATTAAATTGCCTAAAACCCACCCAGATGATAGAATATCTCATACGATAGTAGTTATCGACCAATCAAACCTACTTTGGAGATCCTACAATGAAAACAATCATCATCAGTTCTGCCCTTTTGGCACTCGTAAGCCTCCCCCTTAGCTCGTTGGCCGCCGATAACAGCGTCTATGTTCAGGTAAATACCGGCCTTGGCATTGCCACGGACACCGATATCGATAATATGCCAGAAAATGCAGGTACTGCCAAAATGACTTTTGAAGGCGGAGCACTATACACCGGTGCAGTGGGTTTTGATTTTGCTGGCCCATTACGTACTGAACTTGAGTATGGCTGGCAAAAGAATGATCTGGATCGCCTCTACTACAATAATCAATTCGGTCATTTTAACGAAGGCGACCTTAAAGTGCAGTCCCTTATGGTAAATGGCTATTTTGATATTGACACCGGATCCGCCTGGAGCCCATTTATTGGTCTTGGCCTGGGGATGGCAAAGGTTGACCTCAATACCCCAGCACTTCCCTTCGCTGATAATGATGATGTCTTTGCAGTACAGGTTATAGCCGGGATCAACTTTGCCTTAAATGATAAGATATCCTTTGATGCCCAGACCCGTTTTTTTACCACTCAGGATGCCACAATTCAGGGGGCAGACTTCAGTTTTGCCAGCAACGACTTTATGCTGGGAGCACGCTTTCACTTCTAGAATATCCTGACAAAAAAGACGACGCCCAATACGATCCTGGCGGTGCCGACGACTCACAGTTCAGCACCGCCACCGATTATGGTCCCCCTGCCCGCGACACAATCTGTATTCCATCCCGTCCCGCCTTACCAGCCCCTTACAAGTACCCTATCCACCACCTGACGGATATCTGCAAGGCATCAGCGTCTCTTGGAATTTGTAGTTTCACAGTTGCAATGCCTCGCCCTTGACGCTACTGCACTATGCTCCGTAATCATAGATTTCACGTGTATACGCTATTGGGGTTGTGGCGCTTGAGATGTCTGCGCAATTTCATCTCGGGCGTTCATTTGCGAAATAATAAAACTGTCGATAATCATCTGGGTAATATAAAAAATCAAAATGGAGAAGATTGCGGCAGGATGTTCAGAGGCATAGGTAACACTCCAGACAGCAACGGACAGCGACATTGGTTTTTCGGAGGAGATGAACATGAATGATCGACTAGCAGCCTTGGAAAAATGAAGGACATATTTTGCTACGAGAAGAGCGATTCCCATGGCGAAGAGATGAACGGATGCACTAGGCCAGAGGAGATGAAGAATATCATGTAGTCTCAATTGATGCATCAACTCAGCCTCGCGTGAGCATGACAGATATACGATGATGGCAAGACAGACAACGGGTAGATAGTGGGTGAAAGTTGCTATGGAGTCAGGGAATGAAGGAAATTTTTTTCTGATCATCTGACCTACGAAAACTGGAATAAAGACAAAGAGTAGCAGTTTATGGAGTACAGAGAGTACCGACACACTGCTTTCGCCACCTAACCACAGGGTGATATTTACTGGAATACTGATGATGCCAATCAGGTTCAGGGCAACGACGAGAATGACGGCGGTGAGCACATCACCTCTGGCGTTCATGGTCATTGCCATACTGGCTTCGAGGGAACTGGGGAAACAGCAGAGTAGGATAAAACCGACTTTAAAATCGTTACTCAGATGAAATAAGTCTGCTGCGCCACTTGCCATTGCTGGATAGAATACGATGGCAATCAGAGAAGCAAAAAGCAACATCTTCGAATATTCACGAACTTTTCCCACCTTGCTGATATCCATATAGAGCCCTTGGATTATAAAGATGAGTGCGACCAGAGGGGTGTTGATATCAAATGCGTCCATAAGTGCAGGTGAAGCTGGTGCTTCAAGCCCTATAGCTATGGCACAAAAGAGTAAGAGTAAGAGCAGGTTTTTTTCAGCTATATGGATGACTGTTTGGATGCTTTTTGATGAATGCATTGCCTTCCCACCATGATGTCAAAGGATGAATATGTGATGTCATTTTTATACGTATCTTGTTGTAGATATTATCATTAGCATTATGGAAAGCAAGAAAAAAATCCTGCCAAATAATAATCTTAATTTGTGCATCATTGCTCACTTCCAGTGAGTAAAAGCAAAAGTTTTATGTACTTTCAAAACAGTATAACTACAGCGACTTGTCCATTATTGTTCTGCCGTCGTTGTAGGATATGGGATAAGGGACAAGTCTTTGTAGAACTCTTGCGATTGATTGCATTACAGACATCAATATGACTTCTTTTTTGGGCTCTACGGATTGTACTGAATGGATCAAAACTACGCTTCACCAGTTAGAAAACCATACAGAGATACCTCAAGCCAAGGACCTTGCTTCGACAATAGCCGAAACAAAAAAGACAGTATGCCAATGGTATGATGTTGATGAAAAAAATTAGAGCAAACGAAACGAGGCTCATGCTTAGCTCTATTTTTTCCAACATATCATCAACGGTCCATCCGGAGGTGTAATCCCAGGCAGATGCTGTTATGTCGCAACTTAGAGATGAATAGATTTTACTTGGCCCTTTATTTATGTTTCCACTCCCTGAGCTTCAAAAATCGAATTCTATCTGACTTGCTTGGCTGAGTCCAAAACTGAAGAGTAAAGTAGCTGTTATTGCCAAGGGAGTTAAAAGTCTTTTTTTCATATCTTCCTCTCGTACAAGCCCATCTCCAGATTGATGAACTTGATCTGTTCACAATTACACTGTTAGTCCAGTAATCATTGTGGCGCAATGCGGAACTAGGCTTAACACCTTGAAATTAAACATAAAAGTTCCAGGACGACTCTAGCTTGTGTGGGGAAAGAGGGAGGTGAAGAGACTCCACATCCCTGTCATGCAACAGAGGTAGCTGTATCTTAGTTGTTACACACGCCCTCTTTTATTAAAAAAAAGATATTAGAAAAGCAAAAGTCAAAGCAAAATGATTGATACTGGTAATATCAACATGGAGAAAAAACTGGGAACTGAGGATTCAGTAGAAGATCAAGTAGCCGCCTAAAAAACGGTTGGTTAAGACTAGTTCTAACAATCCCCACCGGTTACCATGAATAAAAAAAAGTTCTCAGGTATTTGTTGTTCTCAAATTTTAACTGGATTAGGTAGCTGATATTTTGTTAACTTTTCACTGCCGCAACCACAGAAATTTCCACCAACAATTCTTTTCTTGCCATACTGGCTTCTACACATGCTCGTGCAGGAGCATGACCATTCGGAACCCAGTTATCCCAAATTTCATTCATCTGAGCAAACAGACTCATACTCTTAATGTAGATCGTTGCTGAAAGAATATGCTCTCTATCACTTCCAGCTTGGCCAAGCAATGCGTCAACCTTGTCTAGCATTGTCTGGGTTTGTTCCTGGATATCTTTTTGTGCATCTTCTGCAACCTGCCCACAGAGATAAATGGTATCGTTATGAATAACGATTCGGCTCATCCGCTGTTTTGTTTCAATACGTGTAATTGTCATATTTTACTCTCTCATTTTTTAAACAATTTTCAGACTCAACCTTCTGGAAGATACTGTAAAACTATTCTGTTTAAAACCATTTTATATGGCAAAAACGTAATTGATTATTCTCTCTTTTTTATCAACTGAGGCAGTTTTATAGGCATCAACTGAGCAATATACAGTTAACTGTAATCAGCGGTTTACTTTCCAGCCAAAATCATCGGAATATTTCCCATCGTTT
>CAZDJE010000152.1:0-6623 GCA_964505715.1 uncultured Desulfocapsa sp.
TTAACAGTACTATTTTCTACAAGATATTTACTGGAAATGGTGTGGAATTGTTGTTACATCCTATCTTTTTGTTTTTCAGAATGATATTATATGCAAAGGTGTCATCTGTTTTTTTCTACTGGGATAAAACAACTATGCGATCCACTATCTGTTTCCTGCGGGCGTTCTCTCGTGCTCTCTTGCCTGCTGCTCTTCTCTTAGTGTTGCTACTGATTATCCTGCTGGATTCGGCATCGGCCTCCTTGCCTGTTCATGGGGTGATAGCGGGTGGCAATAAGGTTGAAACAGCAACTTCTGAAACTATTAAAGAGTCGCCCCCGGTTGCTCTAGAACAGAGGGCGGCTGCCTCAAAGAGCTATTCCATAAGCGATCTCCAAATCATGCTGGAAGGGTTTATCAATGTCCTCTACTGGCGGTTTGATATCCTGATCACCGCAAACTCCGCCAAGGTCCCATATGATATGGCTCAGGCGATGAATCGTCTCAGTTTTGGAACGGGAACTAGTGGCTTTGTACGAATGCTGGGAGTACTGGTGCTTGTGTTTTCCCTTGCACTCGGCGTTGAGTTTCTGTTGCGTCGTCTCATTCTTTTACGCTTTAAGGTCGTAATTCCTGAGGCAAATGATTTGCCGGTGGCTCAACGTGTTTGGATATTGCTGCTGGAAGCTGTTCCAAAGTTGATTCTGCTCGTCATCTTTGCTGGGGCGTCGTACTTTTTTTATGTGATGCTCTATACCGATTATTTCTCCGGTATCTGTCCTATCTATCTTTCGCTGCTCACCGCAATTCTTATTGCTCGTACGCTTTCTATTTTTTCTGCAGCTCTTTTTTCTCCAAGGGCAGGGAGTATTCGCTTACTGTCACTTGACGATCCAATTAGCCGCATTGGGCATCGTAGCGTTGTCCTCTTTTCCTGGATAGTTGCGGGTGGAATGCTTTGTATTGCTCTTTTTGAGCACGCAGGAGTGGAAGGGGACAGTAAGTTGACGCTATGTCATTCGTCCGCAACAGTCGCCCTCTTTTTCCTGGAAGCTGGAAGATTTTCGGGCGCGATCGTCCGGTGGTGGTGCATACTACAGAAGCATTGAAGAGATGGGGGGATTGATTAGAAAATCAGGTTTTACCGTACTCAGCAATAGTATTAGCACTGCAAATGTTGAGCTGGTCTGGCTTCTTGGAGAGGTTAGTGGGACATGAGTCAGGCAGAAAAAACAGGCGTGGTCGCTTTGCTGCTCGCTGCTTTGTTTGCTTTCATTCATCTCAGCCTGGCTTTGGTCCCTCTTCTCTGTTTTGTCCTCATTTCATTTACGGCACCATTTTTCCCAAGGTGGAGCTATTACCTTCCCATTATCAGCAGAGGCACAACCAGAAGGAAGGCAGTGGCGCTGACCTTTGATGATGGCCCATCTCCTGCATCAACCCCCTTTATTCTTGATCTCTTAAAAAGATATAATTGTAAGGCTACATTTTTTTTGGTTGGCGAAAAAGCGGCACAATATCCTGAGTTGATTGCCGCAATTGTAGAGGGCGGACATACTATCGGCAATCATTCCTGGAGTCATGATAATCTGTTAATGCTGCGCAGTACAAAACAGTTATCGGAAGACATCCAAAAAACACAAAGTATCTTAGAGAAAGCTGGAGTACGAGCAACTCTTTTTCGACCACCGGTAGGTATCAGTAATCCCCGTCTAAAAACAGTTCTTCGGTCTCAGAATTTACAGATGGTAACGTTTAGTTGTCGGGCCTTGGATCGTGGTAATAAATCCGTAGATGGACTGGCAGAGAGAATGCTTGCCTGCGTCAGGCCGGGTGCTATACTGCTTTTGCATGATATCTGTCCTGCAGTTGCCAGCGATGCAAATTGCTGGAAAGAGGAGCTGCAATTACTGTTTTTTTCATTACAAAGAAGTGAATACGATATAGAAGAACTTGAGAGTATTATGTAACTATTTCATTGTTGGTTCCCTTCCCCTTAATCCTTGCAAGCTGTTAACAGAATAGACCAAAAGATAGGGAAAATACAAATCCTTATCTTAAAATCATCTTGATAAAGGCACCATCCGACAAAAGGTCGAGGATCATGACAAAATTTTATAAAAGAATGAGCAGGCAGGGCTTTACGGGTGTAAAAAAATGAGCGCAGAGAAAGGAGTTACAGAACTTCCTGTCGATTCTTTTTCCTGGGTACTGGCACTGTTTGGGACTGCCGTGGGGGCTGGTATTCTCTTTCTTCCTATCCAGGTTGGACAGAGCGGATTCTGGGTGTTGCTTCTGGTGGCTGTCCTTATTTATCCGACGATCTATCTGGGGCACTGTTTTTATGGACTGATTTCCAGTAGGGCAACGGAAGCTGATTATGCAACGGCAGTTGGCAGATGGCTACCGCGGTGGGCAGGTCTCTCACTGCACCTGTTCTTTATTGGCTGGTTGCTGATTTTGCTGATTGCTTATTCCATTTCCTTCACCAATGACCTTGGTGAATTTTTGAGTATCAGGCAGTGGCTTACTCCTAATCCGTGGCATAGGGTGTGGCTCAGCTTTTCCATTCTGGCTGTGTTGATGCTGTTACTGCGCTTTGCACGTTCTCTGCTGGTGCGTATTCTCGGAGGGGCGACATTGCTGCTGATAGGGCTGTTATGTCTTGTTGCGCTTGCACTGATTCCTCACTGGGAGTGGCAGATAGCCCAAAAGGCGTTGGCAGTCCCGACAGCAGCTGCTGGCTTGAAGCAGTTTTTACTGTTGTTTCCACTTCTTGCTCTTTCGTTTATGTTTTTTCCGCTTCTGCCAAGTCTGGTTGAAAACCTGCAGCAGTGTATTTCTGACCCACTGAGGCGGCAGGACAGGTTACACAGGATCATTGCAACAGCAGTGGTGTTACTGATGACGTTTCTATTGGGCTTTGTTGTCTCATTTATGTTGGCGATTTCAAAAGGTGATTTCCTAACAGCAGCCGAGTCAAACATTTCGGCACTGGCATTGCTTGGCAATCTCTATAGGGGGAGTTGGCTTGGAATTTTGGGGCCAATGATCAGTATGACAGCCCTATTTACATCGTTTCTTGGTATTTTTATCGGATATCGTGAGTCAATGCTGCCCTTGCTCTGTCGCAGGCAAAAGAACGACACCAATGGGAAAGCAAGGGGGCAGTATGAAAATAGATTGTACTGTGCGACTTTTGTTGTGTTATGGGGCATGGCTATTGCTAATGTGCCGGTGATGAAAATTCTTGGTGATCTGGTTGCCCCACTTGGCGCGGTATTTCTGCTTCTGGTACCCGCAGGAGTTGTTTTGTTCAGTACCGGGTTTCGCAGTGACCGGGGAGTAACAAGCTGGTTCGTTTTTACTTCCGGTATTGTCGTTGTACTTGCCTATTTTGCCGGCACTGCGCTGTGATGCCAATTATCAAGAGTGACTCTTTTAAAATATTATTTTCTTAGTTGATTCCCAGCATAGCGCGCAGGGTTTTATCAAATGCACCAGCCAGCAGTTTTTGATAATCACCTGGATACACGATATTGTGACGGCTTAGCTCGCTCTGCCCCAGTGCGGTATCAAAGTGGAGTATCTCTTTTTCAGGGCTGTCCTGGAAGTAAAGTGTCAATGGGTAAAGCGGACTCGTTTCGGTGAGTGGCTCAATCACTTTTTGCTTCCAGTCGTCAAAGGGAACAATTTTAATTGTTTTTTCTGTGAGCTTGCTGAGTAATGCAACATACTCTCGTAGCGAAATCTCAAGTGGGTTCGTGAGATTTAGCATGGTGTGATCGCAGTCACTAAATGTGCACGCAATAATTGCTTTGGCTAGTTGATTTACGGGGACGGCCTCAAATATCAGATCAATATCTGGTGCGAGACCACTGTCCAGGTAGGCACGCATCATCAGCAGGGCAAAATTTGAAGTGATCGGGCTGGATATTCCGGTTTCGCTGTTTGCAAATATATTTCCGGGGCGTAGAATCAAGCCACTCATGCCACGCTCAAATGCCTGTTTCATAAGATTCTCAGAAACCCATTTGGAGAGGGCGTATCCACCGAAAAATGGTGCGGGATGGGCTCCAACTTCTCCTTCGTAGCCAACTCCGCGGCTGTTGCACTCCGTTACAGCACTAGCTGTTGAGATAAAAGAAAGTTTTTTAGGATGGCCACGCAGGGCAAGCTTAATAAGTTCCAGGGTACTGCGGCTGTTCGCGGCCTTGAGGCGACTATAAGGGTAGATGTGGTGAACATAGGCACCGCAGTGGATGATGTGTGAGCAGTTGTCCAGGATACGTTTATGATCCAAAGGACTAAGGCCTAGGCCGTGTTCAGCAAGGTCGCCTGCAATGGGACGAATACGGTCCGTGGCATCCACTATTTGATTCAGGCCAAATTTATGCAGAGCTGCCTGTTGATATTCATAGAGTGATTCATTGGTATAGGGGCGAATTAGGCAGTACACGGGCCGCTCAGTTTTCTCCAGCAGTTCTGCTAGCAGGTGGGCACCAAGGAATCCCGTTGATCCGGTTAATAGCACAGCGTCATAACTTTTACCGGACTGCTTGGACCAGGATGGAATAATACTGTCGTCAAGTATTGCATCGCTTTCGGCCTGTCTGAGTTCATCTCCAGGATCGCTCTGTCCACCGTGTGTATCTATGGTTTGGGCAAGGCCTTCAATAGTTGGGTTTTTAAGGAAAGCAGCAAGGGTGAATGGGGTTGGAATCTGGCTGCGAATTTTGGTGTAGACGGTTGCAAGCAGAATGGAGGAGCCGCCAAGATCAAAAAAATTATCACTGATACCGAAATATTTACGCCCCAGACATTCGGACCAAACGTCATAAATGAGTTTTTCAGTATTGCTTCGTGGGGCAATGCTATTGTCTCGCCTCTCTTCAATAAGTACAGGCTCGGGAAGTTGTTTGCGATCAATTTTACCACGCCCGGTAACTGGCAGTTGCTCCAGCACCATAATGACCGTAGGTACGGAATAGGAAGGCATTTGCTCATTCAGGTACGTTTTGTATTCTTCGACTGAAAAGTTTTCTTTCTCTCCAGTTTCCAACTGTATGTATGCGGCCAGCATCTTCTCAGTCTTGATTTTAACCATCTTGACTGCAGCATTGGCAACAGCCATGTGGCTGGTCAGAACATTTTCGATACCGTCAAGTTCTAGTCGAAACCCCCGGAACTTAATTTGTCGATCGGCACGTCCAGTAAATTCAAGACTGCCGTCGGAGCGGAAGCGAACTACATCACCTGTACGGTAGAGGATATCGGTCGGATTTCCGGTGAATGGATTCTGGATAAAGAGCTGTGCCGTTCGCTCGGGCAGGTTTAAATATCCCTTTGCCAAACGATGGCCACCGATATAGAGTTCTCCAGGTTCTCCCGGAGTCACAGGTTTTTGTTCATTGTCTAAGACATAGAGTTCGGTGTCGGCCAGTGCCTTACCAATTGGAAGCGGAACATTGGGATCGTGCAGTTCGGTGATGAGTTGAAAAGTTGCAAGGATTCCGGTTTCAGTGGGGCCATATCCATTGATAAAGGCCTGTGGTCGCCCCTCGTCGTTATTGAGTACTTTATAGACGGTTTTAGGATTGACCACATCACCACCGGAGAGCAGATACTTCACTTTCTTGAACATTCCGGGACGAAATGCTGCAAGTTGGTCAAAAAGGGCCGAGGTGACCCACATGACACTGATATCTTCATGGTCAAGAAAAGCGGCATACGCTTCTGGATTAATAATTGTTTCGTAATCAATGCAAACCAAGGTGGCAGAGTTTGCCAGAGCGGTCCAGATTTCAAATGAAGCAGCGTCAAATGCAATACTGCTCGACGAGAGTACCCGGTCATCTGCTGTAATGGTTAAATAACGCGGACTGCCAATCAGGCCGGTGAGTGCCAGATGGGGAAGTAAGACACCTTTGGGACGACCGGTTGAGCCGGATGTGAAGAAAACACAAGCAAGGTCCTGACTATGAATATGGACTTGTCTCGGGGCGGATGAAAAGGTATAGATATCAACAAGGTCTTCGAGACTAGCGCAATTTGTGAAATCAAAATCAGCACGATATTCCGGTTGTACCAGGGTGAGTTTTGGCTTGGCATCATCAATGATATCATGGCGGCGTTCAGGTGGTTCTTTTGCATCGATGGGAACATATGCAGCCCCACATTTTAAAATGGCCAGGATGGCAACGATAAAGTTGATTCCGCGATCATAGGCGACGCAGATAAAGTCACCACGTTCAACATGATGGTTTTTATGCAGGAAATCGGCATAGCGGTTGGAGAGCAGGTCGAGTTCTTTGTAGGTGATCTTCTCTCGCCCGTGTGATACTGCAATGTTATTTGGTGTCATGTTCGCACATTTGCTGAACAGACTGGGTAACTCTTGTGGATCATTGAGGCTGAGATCAGCATGGATGACATTAAACATAGTGACTCCTGAAGAATATTTACCTGTGAGGCCAAGAATGCCAGAGAGGTTTCATTGGTGGTGGATTGCTTGGCCTGATATCAAATTGTACTATTTTGGTATATCGTCTCGTAAAATAGAAAACAAGATTTATTCAGTGTCTTACAGGCCCCCTGTGTCAGAATAGTTGTCGCCTCTTCTTGAAGAGTTGTGTGTGAGTTGG
>CAZDJE010000153.1:0-6560 GCA_964505715.1 uncultured Desulfocapsa sp.
GTTTTGTTCTTACAGCTTGAGTTTAAAGCCCTCATGAGTTGCCACAAAACCTATTTTTTCATAAAACCTTAAAGCATCTGGACGTTGTTTGTCTGAGGTTAATTGTATTAATTGGCATTTTTTTTCTTTAGCTCGATCTATAACCCACCTAAAGATTTGTTCCCCCAAGCCTTGACCGCGAAATTCTGAATGTATGCGTACACCCTCTATCAAGCATCGCCAAGAGCCAATGTAAGTAAGATACGGAATAAATGTTAATTGTAACATGCCGATTAATTGATTCGAATACTCAACGACAATAAGTTCATTATTTGGGTCTTTATCGATTAGTATAAACGCTTCAATATAGCTTTGATTCAACGGTTGGCTGAGAACTTCTCTCTTGGCACCCAATTCGTCATCAGCTAACATTGATACCAGATGAGAGAGATCATTCTCTTGAGCTTCCCGAAATGAAATATTCATTGCTTCTCCACAAAAATATACCGTTGAGCTAACCCGATCACTAGAAGAATAATGCCCAAGGGATGGTTGTGGCCCTTAACGACTGCTTGCTGGGAAATTAAACTGTCACCTTTTTCAATTATCATCTTTTGGTTTATGCCCTTCTTTAGCCTCCTCCTCTTCCTGATGTCTTTTACGCTCAAGATACGGCTCTCTGTCTTCAGGCCTTAGGGCTTCACTAGCCGACTCGGTTTCCTCTTGCTTCATATCGGACGGCAATACCGTAGACACTTTCTCTGCCTGCTGTGACTGAAAGTTTTGAGCTGGAACCATTCGCTGGCCAATGGTAAATGGTCTTTTATCATCGCTCGACACATGCAGTGTTTGGGTTGGGAGAGCGAAATTGATCCCTTCAGCATTAAATCGTTCCATCATCTGTAGATTGACCCAAGTGGAATGTTCTAAATACTCCCAATACTCAGGAGGATGGTACCAATAAAACACGATAATATTGAGAGAGTCTGCGTTCAGATCATTAAAATAGACCTGAGGCAAATAGTCTGGTTGATTTATCGCTTCGTTGGGATGTACCTTTCTTTCACTAGCATAAACGCCATACGCTCCGGCCATTATTCCATCTTCAGGAACAGATAAGATTTCCCGTATAATATCGATTGACTGCTTAATTTTATCCGACGGAGTATCGTAGGGAAGAGTGATGTTAAAACATCTTCGAATATACGGTCTACTGGCAATATTTTCGATTTCCATATTAGCCATTTTTTCATTAGGAATTGCAGTCAAATGGCCGTTTAATAGTCTGATCTTAGTTGAACGAAGACCAATAGATTCAACAGTCCCGTTGTGGGAAAGAATCTTTACACGCTGCCCCACACTGCACGGTTTATCGAAGAATAGCATGAAGCTACCAATAAGATTCTCAATGGTCGGCCGTGCTGCCAAACCAAACGCTAAACCACCGACCCCCAAACCAGTAAGGACTGGAATCATAGAGACACCAATATGGGTAAGCCCGTTAAAAACTATAGCTGCCGCAAAAAGAAAACTAAAAAGCACTGAGACAGCTCGGGTATAGGATGCCTGAATTCCTTCAGGATCAATTGTAGGAGAGGCTACTATCGTCTCCGACACCGCTTTACCAAACCGAATGGCCCCCCAACCAAGCATGATGATGACAAAAAGTTCTCCACCAATTTTTATTGTAGAAAAGGTCACTCCAGTGATCTTAAGATCATCATCAATAAAGCGTACGACAAAGGGAAGAAGGAAGGCGACAATAAACGGCGAAACAAGATTGATCCATTCACGGTGCGGTGACTGAAGAGGCTTGACCGCTTTTCGTACCGTTTGAAAGATAAGATAGATTACAAACAATGTAAGGACAAGAGTAAGCATAAGGGCGAACCACTGCCAAAGCGTCTGCCCATCGTACATGATATTGAACCAGGAGGGGAAACTATCATATATCCCACTTAAAAAATGGGCATGTGTCACAAGATACCCAGGTGTTGAACTGTAGGTTATATAAAAGCCATCAGACGTTCCTGGAAATTGATACTCACTCGCCCTAGGCCCAGTGGTAGTGACTCGGTACGGAACATCTTCTACCTTATGATATGTTTCATCTATGTTTTTTACCGTATCAGCACTGAATAAAAATTCTCCCTGCCTTTTACCTTCGGTAATCTCTACAATCTCAATCTCTGTATCTGGATATCTCCAGCGTAAAGATTTTGCTCCACCTATAAATTCCCCACTGTCAAAACTTCGTGCTGCTTCCACCATCTCAAGATCAGGGATTGTGTCCAAAGCCGGTAGCATCATTCTATCAAAAACTTCTTTCAGCTGTAATGTCGACTCTATGGCAACACTGCTCCGTAGCGTCTCTGAAATATGGCTTAAATCAAGTGTAGAGATAGCTCGTCTCATATAGTTATGAGCTCGTACTTCAAGCTGTTGAGCCTCTTTCTTTGTCAGAGTAGGCGGAATTTTCTGTAGGCCCTCTTCTGCTTGCTGTACAAGTAAATATGATTGATTCACGCTACTTAGAAAGCTCTCAAAGGTGGCTCGTGGACTTGAAGTATCTACCCCTCGTAACAAATCACGCATCTTGATCTTTGAGGAAAAATAGTCGTCAGAACGTGCTTTATTCCTAAATTGTTCGTACATCCCAGAAGAGGCACCGGATGGATATGGTACATTCTCCATCTGCCGGTGTAATCTACCAAGCTTTTGAACAGTTTCTTTTGAAAAGAGGTAGTCACCTGTCCGGGGGCCATCCTTAACTTTCAAAAGAGTTATTTGTGTTCCAGGGATGGTCCATGTAGAAATATCTTCTAAGGCGACTTCTTTTTCCCCAGGAATCAGATCGCTTACTGGGAGGTCCATCCGGTCAAGAATATCTTTTAATAAAAGTATGCGAGACGTTTTAGTAATCCCTTAAACATTATCAGGAGTGCCGCTCAAATCAAGCAGTTGAGTTGCCCGAAAAAATGCCCAATCACTCTCTGCGGAATGAATGCCTTGTTGCCAATCGGCTACGGCCAGCTCAACGTCTAAAAGAAAGTTTTGTAGAGTGATACGTGGACTCGAAGCATCTGGGTACGATGTCTCTCTCTCTGTATTTGCCACAGATGTTTTCATTTCAGCATCATGTTCTGGAAGTACCTGGGTGGCAGAAAGAGAGCCACCCCATACGCCAAACATAATGATACTAGTAAGATATGTGACCTTCGCAAAACGACTCGAAAGTAGTTTACACTTCATCCACGCGCTCCCTATATATAAACCAAACAAATCTCATAACATGTTTTAGCGATCGAAAATCATCACCAGATAAGTAATGAATAAAATTATATGAACGAAACCATGAATAATATTGGTCTTGGTATTTGAAAATGTCACCATTGAAACAATAAGTGTTGTCACCAGCAAAACCGAATCAACAGGCCCTAACCCTAACACCACTTTATTTCCAGTCACGAGTCCTATCAGTAACACCGCAGGCACCGTCATGCCAATTGTGGCAAGAGCTGATCCTAGGCAGATGTTTACTGAACGCTGGAGTTTATTTTCTGTAGCGGACTTGATAGCGGCCATCCCTTCCGGCGCCAAGACCAGAACAGCAATAAGCACACCGCCCAACGCTACAGGTGCGCCAAATGATACGATTTTATAATCGATGATTTTAGCCATATTTTTTGAGAGCAACACTATGGGTAACATATTTCCCACCAGCAACATTGAATGGAAGAAAACGGATCGGACCACGAGATCATCATGACCATGTTTGTCCTCAACATCACCGCCAGGGATCATAAAAAAACCTTGGTGCCTCATGGTCTGGATAGTGAGAAATGTGCCATAGAGCGCCACTGAAGCAAGCCCCGCATAAACCATTTGTGCGGTAGAGTACGTTCCGTGCGATGTAGAAACAGTAAAATTTGGCAGGATAAGTGTTAAAACCGTAAGCGGGATGAGTACCACAAGAAAGGTATTTGCTCCCTGTAAATTGTGCACCTGCTCTAGGTGTTTGATACCACCCCAGAGTAAAGAAATGCCGACTAGGCCATTAAGGACAATCATCAAAACCGCGAACATCATATCCCTACCGACCTCCGGATTCTGCACACCTGTGAGCATCACCGCAGAAATCATCACCATTTCAATACTGATAACCGATAGGGTTAAAATCAGAGTTCCGTATGGTTCGCCAAGCTTAATAGCCAAACAATCAGCATGTTGTACAACTCTAAAAGAGAGCCACAACATGGCAGGAAATAACCAGAGAAACAAGACAGTGGGCAGAAACACACCGGACATCCCGGTAAACCATGTTTTCCCCATAACTAAAAAACATATAAGGGTCACCCACCCCACACACATACCCAACTCTTCTTTCAATATGCTCACTACGCTATTTTTTTTCTCTGCCATAAAAATATCCACCAAAAAACTGATTATCACTTGTATGAATTACAAAATTTGACCACTACATTCCCCACACCTTCTTGAAGGTCATAGCATAAAAATGCAAACATTAAAAATGCCAAATGGATTCCCCTAAGAAACCAAAATCAGGAGTGAACAGTGTAATGGTTAAGGATTGTTTAAAATTGGAGACCTTATCATTGTCAGCCTTAACAGAGGTTAATCATTTTTCATCAAGTACTTCTCCTACAGCATCTACAAGCTCACTGCCCTGAATCGGTTTGACAACATATTTACTGATCCCAATCTTCAGTGCCTCTTCCTTTGTTATCAAATCGCTATGGCCGGTGGACATGACAACTGGCATGTCAGGTTTTATTTTATGCACTTCGCCGGTCAACTCCACACCGCTCATCTTCGGCATGGTCTGATCCGTAATCAGCAGATCAAACTGTTCCGGATGGGCACGTATTTTCTCCAGAGCTTCTTCGCTGTCAGTTGTGGCGGTAACTGTGTAGCCGGCATACTCCAGGCGTCTTTTGTTTACCCGGACAAGCAGCTCTTCATCATCAACAACGATAATCCGCCCACTGCCCTGAGGCAGGGGTACTTCAATCTTTTGCGGTATTTCGTAATCATCTTCATCGGCCGTGCTTTCTTCCAATAAAGGGAGATAGACAGAAAAGGTGCTCCCCTGGTTCGGATTGCTCACAACCTTTAGGAATCCTTTGCAATCTTGGACGATACCGTGAATAACAGCAAGGCCAAGACCAGAACCTTCTCCCACCCCTTTGGTGGTAAAATAAGGTTCAAAAACTCTCTCCATGGTTTTTCTATCCATGCCATGGCCAGTGTCACTAACCGAAAGGACAACAAACGAACCAGCAGAAACATTTTCGTATACTTCAATGTCTTCATCCTCAAGTTCTTCACGAGACAGCCCTACGGTCAAAGTACCTTTTTGCTGACCCATGGCGTGGAGAGCATTGGAGCAGAGATTGATCATGATCTGATGGATATTCGTCGGGTCTGCCATAACATTCCCGCATTTCTTATCAACATCCTCCTTTATGACAATAGTCGCCGGCAATGTGGATCGCAGCATCTGAAGTGCTTTTTTGATAATTGGATAGGGAGTCAAGGTTTGTAGGTGATGCTCTGTTTTGCGGCTGAAGGTAAGAATCTGTTTGACAAGATCAGCAGCCCTTTTTCCTGACTGGATAACCATATCAATATCTTTGTCAGCAGGACTGCCGTCAGGAAGTTCTTCTTTGATAAATTGCGAATAACCCAGGATGGCCGAGAGGATGTTGTTAAAATCGTGCGCGATGCCGCCTGCCAGAGTACCGATGGCCTCCATCTTGTGGGACTGGAAAAGTTCTTCTTCAAGCCTTTTTTGTTCCGTAATATCTTTGGCTATGTGAATGAGATATTTTATGCTCCCATTTTTATCTTTGATTAAGGAAGAGGTTACTAGAAATATTTTTTCCAAATTTTCATGTGCTATTATTCTCGAATGGCAGGAAGAATCTCCAATTGTTTCCGGCAATGGACAACCACGACAAGGCGATGTTTTGCCACTAAAAAGCTCATAGCAATTTTTACCTATAAGGTCATTATAATCGACTCTAAAAAAGTCCTTGGCCGTTTTGTTGCTCCGAACAATACGCATATCTTTGTCTTGGAGAGTAATAATTTCAGGAATAGCATCAAAGGTATCTTCCCATTCTCCTTTAGCTTTCATAAGCAGATCTTCTGTCTGCCTAAGTTTGGTAATGTCCATGAATGTTACAATCACATGAGTTATATTCTCATCAGAGTCAAATTTCGGAACAGCATTAACTAAGACCCAAGTAATATCCTTCTTATTAGTTCTATTGATTGTTTTTTGCAATCTAAAAATCCCCACTTTTGCAAACAAAAATCCCCAGTTGAAGGTGGGGAATTTCTAACAATATAATCTGTCGTAAATATCGGTTTTATTTGTCGGCGACATCCCTCCTTGTGTGGTTAGGTTTTGCGTTCTGTTAAGCTGTTCAATCCTGATCATCAATGACTGATTAATGAGTTTTTCATTCGCCAGCTTTCACCATCAAAGATCAGCAAATGACTGCAGCGGTTCCCGACCCGGCCTGCATCCCAACAATAACGGCAAGTTTTTATTT
>CAZDJE010000154.1:0-6556 GCA_964505715.1 uncultured Desulfocapsa sp.
CATATTTTCCTTTAACCAGGATTCCATCATCTCCCGCTCATTTATCCCAATGGCCAGGGCAAGTTTACGGAGAGTGGCTGGTTTTGTCTCCCGATCGCCTTTTTCAAGAAATCGTAAATGGCCTTCGGATATCCCTGCCCTCTTCGCGACAGACCTTCGTGACAAGTCGGCTTTCTCTCGGTCTTCCCGTAGAATCGTACTGTAATGTCTCATTTCAACCCCTTATGTGTGATATTAAACGTACTATCAACTAAAATAGTACAACACTATATGCGTACAGTTAAATTTATTTTATTTCTGTTATCCCTTGTTTTATAGCTATTCCTGTCAATTTAGCAGAAATAAGTCACTTTTATAGTAATTTTATCTGCGTACAATATATGAAAGTAGATACTGGTAGAACCGTTGACAGCACTCTGCCAAAGACTTATATTTTTCTTTAATAAACTTATATTATAAGTTACCGTACAGATATGAAACAGATTGAGTGGAAAACAAAAGCTCTTCGACAGCTGCGAAAGATCAAGAATAAACAAGAGCAACAAAATATCTATAAACAGGTCAGTGCATTGGTAGGTTTTCCTCACTGTGAAAATGTGAAGAAGATAAAAACCACAGAGATGTATCGACTTCGTGTTGGTCGCTGGAGGGTTATTTTTACTGATTCCCTTGAGATCGTAACTATAGAGGAGGTAAGGCAGAGAAATGAACGTACATACAAATAACGTGCAAGTGATTCGCCAGAGTGGCAAACCCGCCTTTGCGGTTATTCCCTATGAGGATTATTTAGAGCTCACCAGTCAGAAAGGGGAAGAGGCAACGATCCCCCATGAAGTTGTGGGAATGTTGATTGAGAAAGGGTGGAACCTCACTAAAGCCTGGAGAAAACATCTGGGGTTAAGTCAGAAGGTGTTAGCGCAAAAAGCCGGGATCAGTCAACCAGCACTTTCCCAGATGGAGCGGAGCGATAATCTGCGTAACGCAACTCTTGAAAAATTGGCTTTGGCCATGGGATTGTATCCGGAACAATTGGTGGATTGATATTTTTAAAAGAATATGGGTGGAAAGTGCCACCGGCTGTGGCACTTTTGCTGTGGAAATAAAATACACTGTAATGGGTTGAAGGTACACTGAGCGACTACGTTTTAGTGTCCCCCGTAAACCTTGCTCCGATGCCCGACACGCAACACCAGAACGACAATCTTTTCCTCCTGGATCTCACAAATTACTCTGTAATCTCCAATCCTATATTTCCAAAGGCCTGTTAGGTTTCTGCTCAACGAATCACCAAAGCGTCGTGGATCATTCTCTGTTGCAATTTTCTTCTTCAGATACTTTATAATTCGTTGCTTCTGCCCAGGATCAATCTTTTTAAAATCCTTGTCTGCAGCTGAATCAAACTCAACTGTCCACGTCATGACGCTCCATCACTTCTTCGAGTGTGTATGTCCGGCTGCGACCAGCACGTAGATCCTCAAGCCGCTGTTCAGCAAGGTAAATATCTTCCAGATCATCCAGATATTCTGAAATAGCCTCACGCACGTAAAATGATTTTGTTCGACCGGTCTTTTCGGCCAGGTTTTTTAAGCGATCTTCCATTGCGTCGGGTAAACGTACTGCAAGCATAGTAATACCTCCTTTGTCATACAAGTATAACAACTGTTTTGTTGGAAATCAATCTGCTTTGGAAAAGCCTCTCAGGGGGATCTGTATCTTTTAAAAGAAAATGTGTGAAAATTGTTTGCTTAACACAGACCTCTATAAAAGATTATATAAGACTAAAAGAGACTATAAAAGACTAACGGGCTGGCAAACGTACTGATATCAAGGATTGACAACGGAATTCAGGTTTAAAAGACACCTTTTCAGGTTCAAAAGACACCTTTCCAGGTTTAAAAGACACTTTCTGCCATATAATAACTGGGTTTTCTTGTTTGGTGTATTTATAGTTATCTTCTGTCCCTTGCTGGTTGTGGGATTTCTTCAAAACCAGGTTTAAAAGACACCTTTCTATCGGGGGAGGTGGACTCTGTCGGATTTATCAATTTTCCATCCTTTTTTGATATGCCCCTGTTTGCAACTCTAGCTTGTAAATTTGATTTTTCTGGTATTAATTTGTCTACTTGCGAGCGAAGGGTACGTATAGTTATTTTTTGTATCTTCGATACCAGGTAACAAATAGTAGAAGCCGGCAGGAAAATATATTCAAAGACCACATACTGCAAACATCCCTGGATACTATTATTCAATCATTTTGACTTTTGTAGGTCAAGAGCGGACTTACCACTATCATTACGTCCTTTCACAATATCCAACATCTCTCAATGTGCACTACACCGCCTGCCTTACAATTACCGCTGGGGAGACTTGGGCCATGTTTTCTTGTCAGCAGGGCCTGATTTCGCTTCAGAAAAGAGCCATACTGGAAATGAACGTCCTTTAATCTTGCCTTTTTTTAGATACGAATAGGCTTGTTGAGCCATACTACGATCAATGGCCACATAGCTTTGCCTATCATAGATATCTATTTTGCCCACATATTTCCCATCAAGGCCTGCTTCACCCGTCAGTGCCCCAAGAATATCGCCGGGTCGCATTTTGTTCTTTTTCCCCCCTTCTAAAACAAGGGTTACATTGGGTGGAACCAAAGTGAAGTTTTCACCCTTCTTCAGGTTGTCGCAGTCATCAAACAGTCGCGTTTCATTGCGATAACTTTCCATTGCATATGCCTGCCGGCTGGTAAAAAAGGTAACTGTCAAACCCTCTTTACCCGCGCGTCCGGTTCGACCAATACGGTGGGTATAGGTCTCTTCATCCTGTGGTATGTCGTAATTAACCACCATCCCAAGCTCTTTTATATCAATCCCTCTGGCCGCCACATCGGTGGCCACAAGTACGGAACAACTTTTGTTGGCGAAGCGAACAAGAACATCGGTACGTTGATACTGTTCCAAATCGCCGTGAATAGCCAGAGCATCGATCCCGGCCGCAGATAACGCATCAGCAACCTCTTGTGTTTGGATCTTTGTATTGCAAAAAACCAAGATATTTTGGGGTCTGTGATGGGCTATGGCTTTAATAAGCATGGAAATCTTCTTATTGTGGGGCACCTCGTAGAAGTATTCCGTAATCTTATTAGCCCGTTCATTAGCGATGGTTTGAATATTAAGGGCGTTCTTTTGAATGGCGGAACTCAAACCCAAGATTTTATCTGGAAAGGTGGCTGAAAAAAGCATGGTCTGCCGATTTTCAGGAGCATGGGCAATGATTTTTTTTATATCGTCAATAAAGCCCATATCGAGCATGCGATCCGCTTCGTCAAGGACCAGTGTCTCTAGATCCTCTAAAGATAGATTGTTTTTTTTCAGATGCTGTAAGATTCGGCCGGGGGTACCAACAATGATATGGGCCCCATGCAGTAACGATCCATATTGAGGACCAAAAGCCACGCCACCGCATAAAGTCAATATTTTAACATTATGGGTAGCTTGAGCTAAGCGACGTAACTCTTTGGCCACTTGATCCGCCAGTTCCCGGGTCGGGCAGAGAACTAGGGATTGAGTTCGATTTCTTTTTACATCCAGTTTGGTGAGTAAACCAATTCCAAACGCTGCGGTTTTCCCACTCCCTGTCTTGGCCTGGGCTATAACATCAGAATTTTTTAAAATATGTGGCAGACTTTCGGCCTGAACAGGGGTCATTGCGGTAAAGCCAATTTCATTCAGATTATGGAGCATGGCTTTGGAAAGGGGCAGGCTTGAAAATTTAGAATCATTCATAGTTTATCTTTTTAACTTCCTGTAACAGTGTAATTCTGGGATTTTGGGGACATAATGTTTTCATTATCGCCACCCTGCTTAAAACCCCCTCAAAATATGGCTGAATTGATTCAAACCGAGAAAGATTTTTACTTCCCATCGTGCTGCCTGAATCGTGAGGAATGAATGTACCTGATTCTGTCCAGTTGTACTTCGTTTTTTTGGTGGACCAGCGAATAGGTCCGGGGACACCATACTCTCGTCCAAAATGGAGTTGGGCCACGATAAGCTGCTGATTAATCTTGAAACACTGACCAATTAATTACGTAAGTAGTTGATATTGCAAGTACCAAAAGTCGGTTTTGGGGCTAAAATGGGCAATATAGAACTAACTACCAAAAAATCGACGAACCTATACTGCCCATCTTTGCCTCAAAATGAATATTGTGGCTTTATATTATCAGCTACTCACAGAAGGCTTGAATTAACATTACAGTGTAATATCGGTATCATATCGTGCATCCAGTTATCACCATGCCCCTGAGCTAAACGTTATTCCACTAAAAATATACCAAAAACAGATGTTAAAACAATACCTTAAACACACTGAAAACGATGCTGAGCGTTTTTCATTAGACCAATCGTGTCATTTCGTTAATGAAGCAGCTAAAGCTGTAGGAGGCAGCCCAGGTGATTTGGTGAAAAATATATGTATTTTAAGAGACTGGCACTTCCCTCAGAACAGTTTCTTGCTCTAAGAACAAAAAAAGCATGCCTCAATCCTCATTAGCGGGATATTTCAGCAAGATAGTTTAGTCCAACCCTGCACCCTGACTTGTTTTCCAATTGATCAGCTACATTCTGGATTGCAGCTGCCATGGACAGCTTACCTTTCGGCTGGAGTCCCATAACTGTGTTTAACAGGACGCTTCGGTCATTGGAAACAGATGGTACCAACGATTCAATATCGTTACAGTCTCTTTTTCTGTTATGCCCATAGGCAGTGAGTCCTCCCCGTACTTCTGCGGGAATGGCAGGAACGATTTTATTCATCACCTGGTTTGCAGCTTCTATCTTTGACTGTTTTCCTGCGCTGCCCCACATGGAACAGGACGCATCGATGATAAACATCATCTTAGGATATTGGGAGAGAGCACACGTTCCGATAAATGTCAGTAAGCTAATAAAAATCTAATTACGTATAAAACTCAGTTAACTTCAGATATCTGAGGCGTAATACGCTGATAAAACGTAAGAATTACAAGTGACCAAATGTGTCATCCGCGCGGAGGCAGGGATCCAGTTTCGTGCCACCTCTCTAGATTCACGCCTCCGCGGGAAATGAACAGACAAAATGGCTGAGCTTTGTACGTAATTAGAAAGAAAAAGGGGTGTAGTTGATAATAAAGAAATTAAAAATTTTCATAGCTACTCCTGGAGATTATTTTTACGCCGTTCAGAAAATTCTTCATTTTTGTAAAAAAACATCTGTCACCTGTTGAGAATCCAGAGGCTATTAAGAGATCTTGAGTAGAGTCTCAGGGAAAAACAACAATTAATAGTGGCCTGTCTCTTCTCGTTACACTTAGAACTTGAATTCAGGTAAAACGTATACAGTTAATATCTTATGGGGAACATTCATAAGAGACATCCACTTTGAAGCATTAAGTTTCTACCAAATCACCACTATGTCAATTCGCAGGTGTTTAAACTAGTGCCATTCTTGTTTGTCCCCCATTGATTAGGTGGATGTATTATTTTATAGCTGTTTTTCTGATAAAATAGCTATTCCCTACTGTGTCACTGGTAAATGGAGGTGCTGTTTGCGGACTCGCCGATTCCGGAGTCCTCAATGTCATATGAAAAACTCGAGCCAGATTATCGATTTTATCCTTTTCAAGTTCTACAGCAACAACAACAGGCAAACCGTACATTATAGGGCTACCGACAAGATTCTTTTTCTGCACGGACCAAGGGCCAGAAACTTTGAGATCAAGAACTTTATATGGGTTCTTTTCTTTTTTTGCCCAGTCTTTACTTTGCACAAAATAATTTTTCGCTACAGATTGATTTTCAGGTGATCCGCCTGCTACCGCCTCTGGCGGCCAGGTTCGTGCATCGATTCTTGCGTAAAAAACATTGAGACCAGCATCTATCCTGGAATTGATGGTTTTCTGCTCACTTTGCACAAAAGCGTTATTGGAGGAAAATTTTGCAGCCAGTACAAGCCATCCCCTGGCATCCTGATAATTTTCCCTTACAAAGAAATCATGAATATTAGAACTTGTAATCATCTGTGCGGATCTTTTAGCAAGATCTTCGGCCATGGCTATTTTACCCTGGTCTGTCTGTTGTATTAGCTCTGTAATCCCAAGATAAGGGCCACTTGGAGCTTGATAGAGCGGCCAGTAGCCAACTGATTTTGCTTTGGCGTCTATTAATTCTGCCGTGGTACCATGTTTATCGCCAAAGTCTTTTTGCTGTTTCAGAAGAGCCTTTTTATTGTTACTTTCAAATTTTTTAATAGCAACAAGCATGGCCTCTGCATCTTCAAGTTTATTGTAATAGATTGCTCCCCCACCAGCGTATTTCCCCAGCGCCTTTTCCGCGGCTTCCCTTGCTGCCTGGAGGCTTTCAAAATCACCCTTTATTGCCGCGCCTGTGATGGCCTTTTGTTCCTCTTGCTTGTCAACTTTAGCCGTATCGGAAGCGACAAGAGCATCTACTGCAGCCAATCTTTGGGTCAGATCACTAAATTCAGGATGATCTATAATACCTTCTGTTGCCGCAAGTTGTTT
>CAZDJE010000155.1:0-6352 GCA_964505715.1 uncultured Desulfocapsa sp.
AAACACTCTAAGTGCTACATTTAGAAGATCAGCTGCTAAAAATACATATTTTATAGACAAACCTGTTGGATTAATAACAGTAACGGCCCCACGCCTTTTACTGGATAAATTGGACAACTATTTTACCTCTCTTAAAAGAGAACTCTACAAGCAAATCTCGATTGAAGCCAAAATCATTGAAGTACATCTCAATGATCATTCTTCCATTGGACTTAACTGGAATATGATATTGAAAAACCTTTCCGTCGGGGCAAATTATGCTGAATCTAACACTCGTACAAAAACTATAACCGATGGCAACAACAGCAGTGAAAACTGGACCAGAACTATTACTGATACCAGAGACAGCTCAAATTCCAGAAGCCGAACTTTTGATCATACACTCGATGACACCCTGACAGCTGATACCGGTGCCGACGGCTTTACAAATGCCATTACAGATGTAGCAACATCTGCTGCCGCATCTGGCGTAAATTCTGCCACCACTATTGCTCAAGTAATTACAGGTGGCGGTGCAGCAGCGGTCTCACTTGCAGCGTTTACCATGGACACATTTCTTAACGCCGTAAAGGAACAGGGACAAACAACAATCCTCTCGAATCCCAAACTCAGTGTTCTCAATGGTCAACCTGCACTTATTACTGTAGGTCGTAATGTTACCTACATCGACGAAATAACATCCGATGTGGACGGTACATCCGGAACGGTAACATACACTGCTAAAACTGAACGAGTACTCTCTGGAATTGGTCTGGCCTTAACTGCAAACATTTTGGATGACAAGGAAATAATATTGAATCTTGTTCCTGTGACCTCGGAGCTTGAAGAACCCATTGAATATCGAGATATTGGACTTGGCCAGGTAGGACTTCCAGTTATTAATGTCAGAGAGATGAGTACAACAGTGCGGGTTAAGGATGGTGAAATGCTCGTGATTGGTGGACTGATCTCAAATGTTGATGACAGTGATGGAACCTTTATACCTGGAACTAGCAACATTCCATTCTTTAAATACTTCTTTGGCTATGAAGAAAAAACAAGTAGAAAACGGGAACTTATAATTCTGCTTAAACCAAAAATTATATAAAACTTTCATTAATCTTTACACCACGATTTAACCAGAATTTTCAGGGAGAAAATTATGCAGAAGTTCAAATACATCTTCTATCTGCTGTCAGCAGTACTCATAATGGGTTGCGGCGATACTGTTGTGGAAACTCTTTATGTACCAAATCCTATAAACCCAAATGCTCCAGGTAAGGGACAAACCATCGTTATCCTTCCCTTTGCCGACTATACCAATGCAGATTCCATTGCCGGAGCCTATAGAAGAAATCTTTCAGTTACCGAAGCTATCACCGACCGTTTGGTCGCAAACGGTTTCAGCCTTGCCATTCAGGAAGATGTCTTTGGCTACCTTGTTAAGGAAGAAATTGTCAGTATCGTACCCTACGATGAGAACTCTACCTCAAGCCTATCTGATGAACTAAACAACGAATGGTCCGAGCTGATGAAAAATCAACTCAGACACTATATTCAGGGTCAGAAAACACAGTCCGGCAATACAGTATCAGAAAGTCCAGGAACCCATGCACTTAACCAGAATGCCGTTGCTAAAATGGGCCGTACATTTAATGCCGACTATATTGTTCGTGGCAGGCTTCTTGAGTTTAAAACCAGAGAGGAAAGCACCTGGGTACCTTGGAAAAAAGGGCTACTTCCTTTTACTCTCGGTTTAAGTAGTCAGACCCTTAATGGTTTTGCCAGATCCGACACCTATGACGAATGGGGTCACATGCTTCTTCCTGGTACCCTGGGAGCCGTCATTGGATACAACAGTGATACCCTCGGATTCAATAACAATGTAGGTGGTGCTGTTTTCTGGGGCGCTGTTGGTGCAGGTCTTGGCCATATGGCAAAGAATGGTGGCCAGGTTGACCAGGCCGTTGTCCAAATGCGTATATGGGTGCAGGAAGCTGCCACTGGAAACCTTGTATGGACAAATCGTATTGATGTTAAAGTCTCTCCGGAATCTGTCTATGCAGACCGTCAATATGACGCATTATTTGATAAAGCAATTCATAAAGGTGTGAACACCCTTATTGATAATTTTGTAACGACAGGCCTGTAAAGCTAGCAGGAATTTTTCCCCAACACGAAAAAAGGCTCTAAAAGCAATATGCTTTTAGAGCCTTTTTTTGTTTCAAAAGGGTACCCACAATTCTCAGATTAACATAAGCCCCAATTAAATTCTTTTCCTTACCTAATTCTGTTTTGCTGCAGCTTCCTGCTTAGAATTCTGATATAGAGCCATAAAGTTAATGGGCTCCATAAGAAAGGGAATAAAACCTCCATCTACTGAAATCTGGCTGACAATCTGTCTGGTGAAAGGGAAAAGAAGTGTGGGACAATCCACTCCAAGTACCATTTCCTGATGCTCTTCTGGAATATTCTTCATCATAAAAGCAGCAGCATGTTCAATCTCCATAATAAACATGGTTTTATCATCATTACCACCATCAAGGATCTTTGCAGTAATCTGTAGAGCTACTTCATAGTGATTGTCATCGAGCTTTTTATTGTTCAGTTTCAAATTCACTTCAACTTTTGGTTCCTGATTCGGAGCCTGAAAAACACTCGGGGCATTTGGATTTTCAAATGAGAAATCCTTTATATACATTTTCTGCATACGAAAAACTGGATTAGTATCTTCTGCTGCACCGTTGCTTGCTTGTTCTTCTGCCATCTTTTATATTCCTCAATTAATTTCAGTTAATGGTCGCCCATTGAAATGAGCACCTACAAAAAACCTCTTTATTAAACAGTAAAACGAACTGTTAAGCAAAGAAAAACCTTCTCTTATAACGTCTGTCCAGCCAACACCTTGGCAAGATAATGCCCGGTAAACGACTTTTTATACAATGCTACGTCCTCAGGAGTTCCTGTTACAACAATATTACCACCATCATCTCCGCCCTCGGGCCCCACATCTATAAGCCAGTCGGCAGTTTTAATAACATCTAAATTGTGTTCAATTACAATAACGCTGTTCCCATTGTCCACCAGGCGCCCGAGAACACGTAACAGATGTTTGATATCAGCTGGATGCAAACCTGTTGTCGGTTCATCAAGAATATAGAGCGTGTTGCCACTGGCCCTGCCTGATAATTCCTTTGCCAGTTTAACCCTTTGTGCTTCACCACCAGACAAAGTAACGGAGGACTGTCCAAGTGTTATATAGGTGAGCCCTACATCATATAGAGTTTGCAATCTGTTCTTTACAGGGGGAATGTTCTTAAAAAAGTCCAAGGCCTCTTCAACGGTCATTGAAAGAACATCATGAATACTTTTTCCGCGATATTTAATCTCAAGTGTTTCCCGATTATAGCGTTTTCCCTGACAGGCCTCACACACGACATAAATATCGGGGAGAAAATGCATTGCAATCTTATTTACCCCTTCACCTTCACAGGACTCACAACGGCCACCCTTCACATTAAAACTGAACTGTCCCAGCTTATAACCCCTGATCCGGGACTCGGGAAGCCTGGCAAAAAGTTCCCGAACAGGTGTAAAAACTCCTGTATATGTGGCAGGGTTTGAACGAGGTGTCCTTCCAATAGGACTTTGATCAATATCAACTATCTTATCAATTTTATTTAATCCAGTAAGGCGGGTTTTTCCAATTTGCACCTGGTCAAGCCTGCTTCCCAAACCTTCCTTCACCAGAGAGAACAGTGTCTCAATAACAAGTGAACTCTTTCCAGACCCCGAAACTCCAGTGATACAAGTCATTACACCAAGCGGAAAGGCAACATCAACACCTTTAAGGTTGTTGACAACTCCGTTTTTAAGGCGCAAATATTTACCTCTGCCCGCCCTGCGTCGCTTAACTGGAATGGCGATACTTTTACTACCTGAAAGATAATTACCGGTGAGTGACCTTTCACACTCGAGTAATCCTTTTACATCGCCTGCATAAACAACTTCCCCTCCATGTACCCCAGCACCAGGCCCCATATCGAGTATGTAGTCAGCGGTCAATATCGTGTCTGTATCATGCTCAACTACAATAACACTATTCCCCATGTCACGCAGTTCAACGAGGGTATTAATCAGTTTCTGATTATCCCGCTGATGAAGACCAATACTTGGTTCATCCAGGATATAAAGAACACCCGCAAGCCTTGATCCAATCTGGGATGCCAATCTAATACGCTGGGCTTCACCACCAGAAAGAGTCCCCGATTTTCTATCAAGTGATAAATAACCAAGCCCCACATCTTCAAGGAAGGATAATCTATCAATAATTTCTTTTAAAATGGGTTCGCCAATTTGACGTTCACGACTTGAGAAGGGAATAAGGGGTATATTTTCAATCATCTGATCAATTGATAAGCAGGTAAGCTTATAGATTGACCATTTTCCAGCTTTCACAGCCAAAGCTTCCGGCTTCAAGCGTGCCCCATGACACCGTGGACAGGTCTGTTCGTTCATATAACGGCCGAGTTCTTCTCTGATCATTGCAGACTGGGTTTCGTGAAAACGTCTATTCAGCTGCGGAATAACCCCCTCGTAGGGCTTAACCGTTGTCATTTTACGGCGCCCTTTCTGATAATAAAAAGAAATCTCTTCGGATCCTGATCCATGCAGAAGAATAGTCTGCACTTCAGCAGGCAGTTTTCCATAGGGAGTGGACATGGAAATAGAGTAATGTTTAGCAACTGCTTCAATCAACTGCCCGGAATAGCTTTTTCCGGCACGTTTCCCCCATGGTGCAATAGCACCTCTGGCAAGACTTAACGATGGATCAGGAACGATAAGTGCTATATCAAAAAATTGTTTAACTCCGAGACCTCCGCACTCCTCACAGGCTCCCTGTGGATTATTAAAAGAAAAAAGCTGAGTAGAAAGACGAGGCATGGAGATACCACAACGATGACAGGCTGCAAACTCGCTGAACAACTGATCTTCGCCACTCTCAAGGAAATTGACAAGCAGGAAGCCTTCAGTCAGCTTAACAGCCGTTGTAATGGAATCACTAAGTCGTCGCGTTGACGAGGCCTTAATCACCACCCGATCAACCACAACATCAATCGAATGTCGTTTATTTTTTTCAAGGGCCACGACATCATCAGTATGGACGATATCACCATCCACCCTGATCCTGACAAAACCCTCTTTTCGAATACGGGCTAATAACTGCTCATGACGCCCCTTCTTTCCGGTAACCATAGGAGCCAGCAACACAAGCTTCGTTCCTTCAGGGAGTGCAGATAGGCTAGTCACCATGTCTTCTATGGATTGAGAGCGTATTTCATCACCACACTCGGGACAATAGGGCCTGCCGCATCTTGCAAACAACAGACGCAGATGATCATAAATTTCGGTGACCGTCCCTACGGTTGAACGGGGATTCTTCGATGTCGTTTTTTGTTCAATGGAAACGGCAGGAGATAACCCCTCGAGGGCGTCAACATCGGGTTTATCCATCTGTCCCAGAAATTGACGGGCATAGGTGGACAACGATTCAACATATCGCCTCTGCCCCTCTGCATAGAGGGTATCAAAGGCAAGGGTCGATTTGCCGGAACCGGACAGCCCGGTGAAAACAACCAGACTGTTCCTTGGAATATCAACATCGATATTCTTCAGGTTGTGCATACGTGCACCGCGAACACTTATTTTCTTGGGTTCCATGGTGCTATTATAAAGACAGAGCGTTGCGGTTTAGATTGGCATGGTCAACTTTGATGCAGCGATCCATCACCACCCGCAAGCCCGCTTTTTCTGCAAGTGCTGCAGCTTCTTCATTTACTATCCCCTGTTGCATCCAGACAACTTTGGCCTTTATAGCAATGGCAGCCTCAACAATGGGATAAATATCTTCACTGCGTCTGAAGATAACAACAATATCAATGGGGCCAGGGAGTGAGGCCAAATCAGGATAAGATGTCTGCCCCAGGATTTCATGAACACCAGGATTAACAGGGTAAACAGTAAAACCAGCATCAAGTAAATACGCCCCAACCATATGACTGGGCCGGTTCTCTTTGGGAGAAAAACCAACCACGGCAATGGACGTGCTATTACTCAATATTTCCTCTATGGACGGTAAGGAGTGTACGGTAAACATAAAAAGAGGCCTATTATTTTTTTACCTTATTTCAGGTGGTTCTCACAAAACGTGAAAAATAATGATTTACCCGAGATAATAGCTGTGGTAAATATGATAAATTAAACTCTTCAAATAATACATTTCTGAAGAGAAAAACACAGATTGTTGAGTGTGAAAAATAATCAGCATCGAACAAAAAGCAACCTCCTTAATTATTACAGGAATATTGAATGA
>CAZDJE010000156.1:0-3810 GCA_964505715.1 uncultured Desulfocapsa sp.
AACTCATAATTTCACATCCGTATATATACCTATATTATTAAATGATTACTAATCTAGGGGTAGTCGGTATTCGTAAACACTACCATCTTCCTATCCAAAGAATCAGGATGTCCTCGATCGATTTCAAATCCAAGAATACTTTTTTTCAGACACTCAAGAAAAAAAGCATATTTTTTTGCAGAGAATCCATTTGGCTTAAGACGAGCGTTTCATATTCGACCAAGACCATAGTACTCATGAGCAACGATATCCTTTACTTCCGCATAGATATATATATAGCTAAGGTCAGCATAGCTATCACCACGCCGGGATGAAGGCGTGCCAACAGCTATAAACACTGCCTGGGCAGAGGGTACACAATCCGCCATATCTGATGAAAATTTGAGTCAGCCATCTTTGACGTTCTTGGCGATCAGAACATCGCGACCTAGCTTATAAATAGGAATATCACCCTTGCGTAGACGATCGATTTTGTTCATCTCTTTGTTTGTAAAGGTGATATTGGGTTTACAATCGCTCGCAGGGGCGAGCTCCTACAGTGACCTATTGCTGCCTATTTATTTCTGTATCGAAAATTGATTATTTATTATGCCTTCCCTTCTTGGATCGACTCACTGTTAATGGGTCCAGCTATCTTATATTCGACCGAGTCCATAGTATTCAAAGCCTGCGTCCTTAACCTGCTTTGGCGAATACACATTTCGTAAATCAACAAAAACAGATCCTTTCATCTTTTCTTTCAACTCGGCAAGATTTAAGGCTCTGTATTGATTCCACTCGGTGAAGAGAACCACGACATCAGCCCCCTCGCATGCCTCGTAGGCGTTATTTACATAGGTGAAATCCGGATACATTTTTTTTGCTTCTTTCATTGCCTGGGGATCGTGGGCGCGTATTTTTGCACCTTTTTCGGCAAGGGGAGGTAATATAGAGAGCGGTGGTGATTCACGTAAATCGTCAGTTTCAGGCTTAAAAGCGAGTCCCAACGCAGCAATAGTTTTTCCTGCTTCGTTTCCACCCAGTGCGTCCCGGATTTTCTTGACCATTCTTGCCTTCTGCGCTGAATTAATTTCAACAGCAGCTTCAACCGAACGGGCACTCACACCATTTTCCTGAGCGATTCTGAGTAATGCCAGGGTATCTTTTGGGAAACAGGATCCACCATAACCGGGCCCTGGATGCAGGAACTTACTACCTATCCTTCCATCAAGGCCTATGCCTTTGGCAAGGTCAACGACATCTGCCCCTACTTCTTCACAAAGAGTGGACATCTCATTAATAAATGAGATTTTCATGGCTAGAAATGCATTAGCTGCATATTTGATAAGCTCAGCAGATTCCAGGCCCGTGAAAACAAATGGGGTCGACAGCAGAAAAAGCGGATCATATACTTCTTTCATGACCTCGCGTGCCTTCTCGGAATCCGTTCCGACGACAACCCGATCAGGACGCATAAAATCACTAATGGCAGCCCCTTCCCGGAGAAATTCGGGATTAGATGCCACATCGAAATCAGCGTCCGGGTTTGCTTCTTTTATGATCCGCTGTACTTGTCTGGCCGTGCCAACTGGAACAGTGCTTTTATCAACCACCACCGTGTAATCTGAAAGATGTTTTGCAATATCCTTGGCTGCCGCATAAATATAGGTAAGATCAGCATAGCCGTCACCACGTCTTGAGGAGGGTGTCCCAACAGCAACAAAAACAGCCTGTGCCCCCGGTACGCAATCAGCCATATCAGAAGAAAATGTTAATCTTCCATCCTTAACATTTTTGGCTACCAGAACATCCAGGCCCGGCTCATAGATTGGTATCTCCCCATTATTGAGGCTCTCAATTTTTGCAAGATCCAGATCCATACAGGTTACGCGATGTCCAAACTCTGCAAAGCAAGCTCCTGTTACCAGGCCTACATAGCCTGTTCCTATCATTGTTATATTCATTTTAATATTGGTTTTAGGGTTGTATTATTTTGAACTCCTCTCTTCGGGCGATCAAAGGTGCCAAAAACTGCCCTTCAAAATCGCCCGCAGGGGCGGGCTCCTACGCATAATCCTATTGTGTGGCTGAGCTTTACACGTAATCAGATATGGTTTAAAAAAATTTTGGATCTTTTCTTATCTACTATCTAATTTTTTGTGTCATTAAACTTGATAATTTCCTTAATAAATGATTTGAAATCCTGCAAATGATTCTTCGCAATTTCATAGGTTATACTCAGGTCCACATCGTCGTAACTGTGTATGGCCACATTCCTATAGCCTACTAACTTCCTCATCTTCACCGATATGGTTTCTGAAATAACTCCTTGCTGATATAATCTTGTAAATGCATCTGACATAGTATCCGGAACTATCTGGTTCTCTGTTGCCAGAAGATGTGTGGCAATATCGACACTGAGCTGAACAGCCCTTGTAATATTCAAGACAACAACATCCTGAGCGTCATAATCGGACAAAAACATTTTTTCATCAATCGGAAGCCGTTGTTCAATTCTTGTCAGACAGCGTAGAATTGAATCTATTTTTTTCTCCAATATAATTTTATTCATTTAACAGTCTTTCTCTACGTTCTTTCATCATACGTCTGATGAGAGGTAAAAAATCCTGGGATGTATTAACGTTCTTAATGGCAAGTTCTGCATATTGTGTTGAGCTTCCCTTGATACGTTTTCCATATTTCATAATTTGTGATAACAAAGGCTGCCCTGCCCTGTGCAAGTCAACAAGATCGACAACTGTCCCTGTACACTCTTGCATTTTCTCAAGATACTTCAATTTCTGTTGCGAAGTCATGGGCTTGGCGAGCTGTATCGCAATATCTATATCACTGCGCGCTGTCTCTGTTCCCTTTGCATACGACCCGAACAAGATTGCCTGAAGAATTTTCTCATCTTTTTCGATGAAGCTCCTGACGTTTGTATACTTGTCCATCACCAGACCATATCACATTAAAGACAGAGAAACAAAGTAATTACATTACCTATTTATCAGCCCCCATCCTCTTCCATTTTGAGTCTATATTTATCAGGAGTACTGATATTACAAATACATTTCAGGCATAATTGTGTTTCTACTGATTTTGCCAAACCGTAATGCGGCAGTGCATTATATTCGCAACATCAACACATTACTTTAATGTTGGATAATTGACAGTCAACGTTAACAAAAAAATTTGGTGTAGGAGGCCGCCCCTGCGGGCGAAATTGGGTGTGCAGCACTGGGATCAATCGCCAGCAGGGGCTGGCCTCCTACAGATTTCGCCTATCACTTGTTTAGTATATTACTTGATTACCACTAAAGGTCAGTCAAGGAACTGAGCACCAAAACGTGACAAAAACAACCAAACTGGTGCCTTATTCGTGAAAAGGCCACAATTTATCCAATGGAATGTTATCGACAAAAAAACTGTCGATGAGATCAGAATACAAACTTGCTCTTTTGACAACCCACGCTTGGTTGCGCGACCACCGCATTTCCGTGGTTTCCATTGATCTTGCCAAACCGTGACACGACGGCACATTATAACTGTCATATTACCTTATTGTTGGACAATTGACAGGCAACGTTAACAAAAAAATTTGGAAAATCAAGAATCTGCTGATGCTCCTTAAAATGTTTTACACTGTATAATTTGTTAAAATCAAAAGGGTGGTCTTTGCCAGCCAGTAGGGATTTTGCTTCCATATCCCAGAGAGCAGCAAAGGCTGAATGATCGGTATTAGGGAAAAGACAGGTTTTAGGTTTGGGGTTTGAGGTCTGTGGTAGGGCAAAGGCTGGAAGATCGGTTTTAGGAATAAGAGCGGTTTTG
>CAZDJE010000156.1:3910-6277 GCA_964505715.1 uncultured Desulfocapsa sp.
TCGGTTTTAGGAATAAGAGCGGTTTTGGGTTTGGGGTTTGCGGTCTGTGGTAGGGCAAAGGCTGGAAGATCGGTTTTAGGAATAAGAGCGGTTTTGGGTTTGGGGTTTGCGGTCTGTGGTAGGGTGACGGTTGGAGAATCGGTGTTATCGGTTTTTGGGGTGGTGGGACACATAAGGACCTGTTGGAATGTTTTGAGAATCTGATTGGTTGCCACTGAAACCTAGGTGACTGTAGGATGGAATTATAGCCTGTTCCTGTAGGCGATTACGCTAGGTTTAGCGGTACGTTTATTTAGCAGCACGTTTATTCGCTCGCAGGGGCGAGCTCCTACAGCAATACGTCATGAAACCGGGCTTGGGTGTTCATTAGGGAAAATCTTTGGTACGAGAGGCAAAGAGATACACAGCGCTGATCTCTTTATGCTGTTTACAATAGCTGACTGTTATAATTTTTTCTGATTACATACAAAGCTCAGCTCTTTTTCTCGTCATTCTCGCGGAGGCGGGAATCCAGGTATCTGGCACGAAACTGGATCTCCGCCTCCGCGGGGATGACATCTCCAGACTTCCTGGTGATTCTTTTGTTTAATCTGCTTTTCTGTTTGTGCCATGTAACGTCGGCTGAGCTTTATACGTAATCAGATATTTTTTTATCATCTTTCATACACAGCCGGCTCAACTCATGAGAGATACGGACAAAAAAAATTAATCAAGAAAATCCGTTCGGATTCTCAGACTGCCAGCGCCAAGTATCTTCACACATTTCTTCAAGGCCTCGTGTTGCTTTCCAACCAAGTTCTTTGGCTGCAAGAGCCGGATCTGCAAAACATTGGGCAATGTCTCCCGATCTGCGTTCTACAATCTTATAAGCCACCTTTTTCCCGGATGCCTGTTCAAATGCCTTCACCATATCAAGAACACTGTAGCCATTGCCGGTTCCAAGATTATAAATAACAACCCCAGGTTTCATAGAGAGTTTTTCCAGGGCCCTTAAGTGCCCAATGGCAAGATCAACCACATGGATATAATCACGTACTCCTGTACCGTCGGGCGTTGAGTAATCATCACCAAAGACAGCAAGTTCAGGCAACGCTCCAACGGCAACCTGTGAGATATAAGGAATCAAATTATTAGGAATTCCATTAGGATCTTCCCCTATTTTTCCACTTTTATGGGCTCCGACTGGATTAAAATAGCGAAGAAGAGCAACATTCCACTCGGGATCTGCGATATGGAGATCACTCAGCATCTCTTCAACCATCAATTTGGTTCTTCCATAGGGATTCGTGCAAGACAGAGGAAAGTCCTCCGTAATAGGAACGGTTGCAGGATCACCATAGACTGTAGCAGAAGAACTGAACACAATGTTCTTCACATTATGATCTGCCATGGCACGTGTAAGATTAAGTGTACCTGTGATATTGTTTTCATAGTAGCGTTGAGGCTGCTCCACAGATTCACCAACGGCCTTTAATCCTGCAAAATGAATAACTGAATCTATTGGAGAACGGGAGTCAAAAACATTTTGCACCTCCTCCAGGTCAAGCAGATCTACTTTGTGAAAATCTGTTTTCTTACCAGTCAGTGTTTCAACCCTTCTCAATCCTTCCAAATTGGAATTAGAAAGGTTATCCAGAACTACAACATTATGCCCAGCATCCAATAGTTCAAGGCAGGTATGAGTTCCTATATATCCGGCGCCACCTGTTACAAGTATATTCATGGTTTAATCCTTATCTGATAAAACAAAAGTTAATAACGACTTGAGTAAAACTTAATGTATTGTATTCATTGATGAAGGGCAATTCTTTTTCTTAAAGGTCAAAAAAACTAGTACGTTCGCCCAGTACAAATATCGCCACAACCACAAAACGAAGCATATACATTGTGGCAATGTCAATGGTTTTCAACACAGATATAGATGGTTAGGGTCCAGTCAAACCATTAATTCCTGGTAGGAGCCAACCCTTGTGGGCGAAATGTAGCCCATAACATTGGCATCTATCGCCAGCAGGGGCTGTCTCATACACATATTCCAATTGTGATGTGGCCATTCTTTGTAGGTAATCACAATTTACCGTTCATTTAAAATGAAATGAACTCTTCTTCCATTCTTTAACAGATGACAATTCCCCTTCCCCACCTAACAGCGTAACAGAAATGTCGTTTTTGTAACCCAGGAGTACAAAAAAAGGATTCTTAGATATTTTTTCCAATAAATTTCTAAAAAATAATTATTAGCTGGAACTACTAAAATAACTACATCGGTTCGCCAAAAACACCATTTTTCCCTACTAAGCCATATGACTATTTTTGTTTTTCACTCAAGAATAGGTATTTATACCCATGTATTTTTTTGAAGGCATG
>CAZDJE010000157.1:0-6250 GCA_964505715.1 uncultured Desulfocapsa sp.
CTATTAGCTGTTCCGGAATGCTGTGGTGGATATCGCTAATAAGGATAATGTCTTTGTCTACGGCACGCAGAGTGAATTCTTTGACTGTTTCCTCAATGGTATCTCTCAGGTTGAACGCCTTGTATAAAAGGGTTAGCTTTTTTAATTCAAGTTGAGAAAAATTTAGAATATCGGAGAGCAACCATTGCAGTCGTTCGCTGTATAAATGAAGATTTTGCAGCTCATCTTTCCTGTCTCCTGTCAGCTCCTGCAAAGGAATACGATTGCAGGTTGAGATGATGGCTTCAAGGGGGGGCTGAATCGTATTTAAAATAGTAGAAAGAAAATAACTTTTGGTATGACTTGCCTCTTCGGCAGCATCAGTTGCAAGCCGGCGTTCGATAATCTCATCCTCAAGTTCCCGGTTTGCCTCTTGCAGGCTAGCAGTACGTTCCTCCACCCGTTTTTCAAGATCCTGCTTTGCAATCTGTAGCTGCTGTTCATATTTCTTCTGATCGCTTATATCACGGATATTTGCCTGGATAAAAATAGAATCACCAAGATCCATTCTAGCAAGCAGTACGGCAACATCAAGTTCTCGTAAGTCCTCTCGCTCAAGCTTCCACTCACTAAATGAGGAGCCATGTGTATGCGTGTCAAACAGCATCTTTTGCAGAGCATTACTAGAAGAAAGTTGATCCGCCTGAGAGAGGGGAGAAAAATCGCTGAGAGTTTTGCCTATAAGCTGCTTTTCATTTTGACAAGAGAAGAGCCGGTAGGCGGCGGGATTAGCATTTCTTATCTGACCCTGTCTGGTCATAAGAAGAATTGCATCCATTGAGGTGTCATAGAGTGTTCTGAACTGTTTTTCACTCTTTGCAAACTGCTCCTCAATCAGGACGCGGCTGGATATATCACGAAAAATCACAACGGCCCCAAAGCTGCCATCCACTTCTGCTGTTGGTGTAACTATATACTCCACTGGAAAGCTTGAGCCATCCCTGCGCCAGAATACTTCATTGGAAACTTTCCTGATTTTTCCATCTTGGCGGGTCTTATAGACTGGGCAGCTTTTATGGAGATAGGGGGTTCCATCATTTTTTGTATGATGGAGAATTTCATGCTGGTCGTTTGCGAGTAACTCTGCTTCGTCAAATCCGGTGGTGCTGAGGACTGCTCGATTAATAAAGAGTGTTTTTCCATGATGGTCAACGCCATAGACTCCTTCGTCGATGGAATCCAGGATAAGTTCATTGCTGCTGTGCAGGGCGCTGAGTATGGTGTTGAGATTGTTGTTCGTCAGGCTTTTTTTGTCTAAAGATTCTGAGACAAAGCGATATCGTTTTTCAGATTGTGTCCGGCTGTAGCGATGGGAGGTGTAGAGAGTGCTAAGAATCCCGCCTAACAGTCCAGGCAGCAGGTAGCGGAACAGTTCTCCCTCGATGCCAGACCCGATAAGCAGCAGTCTGAACAACAGAATAGAACCGACACTGCCTGCAAGACAGTGGAAAAGTGAAAAGCGGGATGCCAAGGGCTTTTATTTCGATTTCTCCGCAAGCTTTGCCTGCAGAAGATCTCCAAAGGTTCCTAAGGTTGAGGATTTTTCTTTGTTATTACTTTGAAAATTTTTCACAAGCTTTTCTTCGGATCGCTTGTCTTCTTCAGGACCCACATAGTCAGAGGGCGCAAGGCTGATACGTTTTTCTACCATATCAATACTTTCAATCTGTACCTCGACTTCCTGTCCCTCTTCAAGGACCTCACGCGGATGATTAATGCGCCGGCCTTTGCCAAGTTTTGATATATGCATCAAGCCATCGACTCCTTCGGCGATTGTTACAAAGGCGCCAAACTGAGCAAGACGAGCGACCTTACCGGTGACAATTTGTCCGCCACTGAGATTTGTGACAGTCTGTTCCCAGGGATCATCGAGGGTTTCTTTAATACTGAGCGTAATACGATTATTATCCCAGTCCAGTTTTTTCACAATAACGGTGACTTTTTGATCCACTGCATAGTGATCACTAATATTTTCAACACGACTCCAGCCAATTTCCGAGATCGGTACCAGCCCATCAACACCACCAATATCCACAAAAGCACCAAATTCACGAATGGAGGTGATCACTCCTGTTAAGCTGTCGCCCTCTGCAAGTTTTTCCTGCAGGGCTTCACGGAGTTTCTCACGTTCCAGTTCGAGCAGGGCGCGGGCGGAAACAACTATATTTCTGCCATTCTCTTCAAAGCGGGTAACAAGAAAGCTCATGCGTTTTTCGAGATATTCTGCGGCGGCATCTTCAACACGCCGCAGTCCCATTTGAGAATAGGGGCAAAAGGCGCGAATGGAGCTACCTAGCGTGATTTCAAAACCACCCTTAATCTCTTCCTTAACAACCCCTTCAACGGGAATACTGCTGCGGCAGGCTTCTTCAAGGTGTTCGGCGTTTTTTCCGGAACCAATGCTGATGGTGAACAGCTGTGCTCCTCCCTTGGCTTTAAGAAAATAGACTTCGAGCGTATCTCCAATTTTAGGTCCATTTCCTTCGTCGTCACTTTGAATTTCGGAGGAATCGAGGATTCCTTCACTTTTACCTCCGGTATCAAGAAAAATGGAATCCGGGCTGAGTCCTGCAATGGTGGCTGTGATTTTTTGACCGGGATTCAAACGGCGAATGGACTTGGAGTCACTTTCCTGGAAAAGTTCTGCAAAACTGGCGCTATCTTCTGACATATTTATAACCTGTTAAGTGGGCTGTTTTAAATTCTGTAACGAGCGTCGAAAGTGTGTTTTATACATTGTACTTTTTTCTCAAAAAGAAGGAAAGAGGGAAATCAGCAATTAATGGCAAGTGCCAGAAATTTATCCTCTTCCTGGAAAACTAAGCGTTTGTTGCAAAGATCTAGTAAAAATCCTCGCAGTGCAACTTCTTTAATGGATGGAAATTTTGTACGTATCTCATTCAGGCTGCGAATTCTGCGGCAGAAGAGATAAATTTTTCTGGACGTTCCCTGTAGCCTGTGCTGGAGGGCGGGACCATTGACTTGCTCTTGGCGAATAAGCAAAAAACTGTTGCCGTCACGAAAGCTTAAGGGGGAATGCAGCGAGTTACGCTTCTCATGGAATCTGTTCCAGAATTCAATCTTTGTTACCACTTCCTGCCACTGTTTACGCTGCAAGCCGCGGTCGCCACGATAGTCCCGAATCAGCATGCTAAGGTTTTTGAGGATATCTTTTGGAAAGAGTTTTTTGTTTTTGGCGTGCTGAGTTATAGACAGAATTCCAAAATTACCTGGATCTTTGGCAACTGGAGAGCCGTAACCAAGAAAAAAAGAGGCTGCAGCAAGGGGTGTGTACGGAAGAACAAAGTCGAGATTGAGTAGGGTCTCCACTACTTCTGCTTCGGTACTTCCCGGAAATTCAATGATCAAATTGCCATCAAGTCGGATACCTGCTTCAGCACTCTGGCGCATGGCTGCAATATTCTCAATGGCACTGGTTCCCTTTTTCATCTTCCTGAGCAGGGAAGTGGAGAGTGATTCTATACCAACCTGAATGGTCGAAAGCCCCCCTTGACGGTAACGGCGTGGAGTGTCCGGGTCAGTGATTACCCGCACCTCTGCAAAAAAATCATAATCGGTTTCTTCTGCGGCCAGAGTGTTGAAAAAGAGATCCGCATCCTTTGGCGGTAGGGCGTTATCGGTGAAACAGAAATCCAGACATTTATGCTGATTACTCTGTTGTCGCACTTCAGCAAGCATGGTTTCAGCTGCCTTCCAGCGATATCCCCGCCACTGGAGATTCAGATTACAAAAAGTACACTTATTCCACCAGCACCCTCTTGAAAATTCGATTGGCAGCACCGGAACAAAGGGCTGGGCCGGAAAGACATGTCTCATCTCCCCAAAGTAAGGGGTGAAATCCGGTACCGGTAGGGTGTTCAGGTCGGTGATACCAGCGCAACTGCTTTGCATTTCTCCAGCATTTTTGAGATTGAAAATATGGGGCGGGAGCGTGTTGGTTTCTCCAGAAGAGTGCAGAGTGTGACAGAGCTGTCCCAGTGCTTCTTCTCCTTCTCCGCTTATTACGTAATTAATCTGAGGGAACGTGTGGAGCAGAGACATGCCAATTTCACCCACACAGCCGGAACCGCCGATAACAATTGGCAGTTCTGGAAAACGTTTTTTTATTCTTTTCGCTGCCGTGAGAGACGAGATCAGCTGGTTAAAACAGACAGAGAAGCCAATAAGATCAAGGGAGGCTAAGTCAACACTTTCAATCCATTGCTCCAGAGACTCTTCGAGGAGTTGGGTGCAGCGGTTAAAATCAAGCTGTTTCAGTGCCTTTTCTTTACGGCAGCTTTGATAAAAAAGTTTTTCCGCCTGCTCTTTTTGTTCAGGAAAGAGCAGGGGGCTGTAGAGTGCTTCCCCGGCCCAGCTGTTTTTTGCAAGATGGTGGTAGGTGTCGGTGCCCAGAGCTGCTGCTGCTGCAAGATATGGATGAAAAATCGTTGTTGTGATCGAACTATCTTCCCTGGTGTCGAGCCAGGATTTTAAGGCGGCAAGCTGGATGGATGGACGATTGAAGATCGACCAGGGCATGGAAACGAGACCGAGTTGAAACGGCTGTGAAATGTCCATTATTGTTCTATAATTTCTGTGCCTTTCGGCGGTGTGAAATGAAAAAGATGTTCCATTAGTTCAGCATCTTCTCTGTCGAGACTGTTGACGGTAAGATTACTGAAATTGAGAACCGTTATGGTGTCGAATTGATCAACTATTTCGATACGGCGTATAAGAGAATCGGTGGTCACCCAGAGCTGAATAGAGGCAACCTGTGACTGTTTGGCGGTCGGAATAAGTTTGATGATCTTTGTATCTTCCCGGGGGGCTGTTTCCTGGTCCGCTGGCAGAATTGTAAAATCCGTCAGCAGATTGCCGGAACCGGTAAAAAAGGAGTATGTGAGGTCCTGCTGTAGAGTATCTGCAGGAGTAACGATCATCTGTGCCATGGACTCGAAGTACATGGAAAAGGTGATGCCATCACTTACTAGGACCTGTTTGTCAGGGGCTAAATAGTTCCAGCGCATTTTTCCTGACTTCTTATCCCCAATCGTTGTTTTTACAAAAAATGTCTTTCCGCTTCCTGTTTTTGGACGACCGTTGAGTTGTCCTCTGGTGTCTTGGACAAAGTCAAATGTAAGAGATTGAATTGTGTCGTATCGGTTTTGGAGTCGTGTGGCGATCTCTTCAGGTGATTCGGTAACGGCAGCTGCAGGGCCTGAAAAGAGAAGAGATAGCAGAAGGAGAAGGGAGCCGAAAGCGAAGGACTTTGCTGTCTGAAATTTTTTCATGCAATTAGTAACTCCATGGGACGGGAAAAGATGCGGTCGGCCACTTTTCTGGCTGTTTCAGTACTGTCTGAGACGTAGTATTTATGGCTGCTACTCCCATTCTTCGATACAATATCAGGATTGTGGAGAAGAAAGTCCTTTACATAGTGAGCGGTTTCAATGGAAGAGTCAATAAGTTTAACCCGCTTGCCGATTCGGGCTTGGATTAAACTCTTGAGCAGAGGGTAATGTGTACAGCCAAGGACCAGAGTGTCGATCTGTTGATTTTTCAAAGGAAAGAGGTAACGTCTTAGAATCATTTTTGTTTCTCGCATGTTCAACCATCCTTCTTCGATAAGAGGAACCAGCAGGGGACAGTGTTCTTGAAAAACCTTAAAATCTGGTTGCTTTGCAATGATTGTTTTTTGGTAGACGCCGCTTTTGATCGTGGCTCTGGTACCGATAATTCCGATTCGTCCGGATTTAGTGGTGCGAAGTGCCTGGCTGGCAGCCGGTGTGATTACTTCGATAATCGGTACATCAAATTTTTCACGAAGTGTCTTTGTGGAAACAGAAGATGCGGAATTGCAGGCGATAATAATTAACTCTGCTCCCTGACTGAGTAGGAATTCCGTATTTTGAACGGAGTAGTCAATAATGGTTTTTGGACTTTTAGGGCCGTAGGGCGTACGTGCGATATCACCGTAATAGACGAGTGAATAGTCGGGGAGTAACTGTTCTACGGCGTGGGCAACTGTCATGCCGCCAACACCTGAATCAAAAATGCCTATCATGGATACGTAATAAAGTTAGATTTTTAATATTGATTGTTCAGGAGTAATGTTCCTGTGTGAAAGAAAAACTAATACGTGTGTTAATAGTAGCCTATCGGAGAGTCTAACACCAACTAAGTCAGTAGAAAAACCATATCAGAATTTATT
>CAZDJE010000158.1:0-6150 GCA_964505715.1 uncultured Desulfocapsa sp.
GAACTCAAACAAATGAATGGCTAAAATAAGCGACATCTTTCTTGACATCTACCGTGTTCAATCTACGTGGAAAGCAGAAACGTATTCCTATACAGAGTACCTTGAGCGAGTAATCAGTAGTCAGCAATATCAAACAGAATCTTCTTCAACCAATGCAGCCCATGTTTCTTCATCGCCCTCACATAAAACAAAACGAGTTTCTCAGCAAGAACGAAAGCCAAAGCGAATTCAATCTAATGGCAAGATCAGTGGAGTACCTTCATTTCGAATCGAGTGTACAGATGGAAGTGATCATATAATCTACAAAAAAAATGGAAGTTGGTTTTCAGGCTCTTTAGGGCATATGGGGAACAAGTATAATTCCTGGTCGAAGGAAGACGTTGCTGCTTATGTATGCAGGGCGTTGTGATCCATCTAAACAGCTGTAACCGACAGCCCCCCCACTTATCTGGCCGATTGAAAACAGGTACAAGAAATGAAAAAAAGTTAGTATCTATTTATAAAGCAGTTTACAATCTTTTATTCATTGAATTTTCAAGAGACTTTTCCAGTGAATAGAGAGATCGACCACCGGGTTGTATTTTATTGTCCCTTAACCACAAAGATAAAGGTGTAACTATGTCACCGAAAGAAACAGACAACCAAAATGATGATCTAGACGTTTCTCGACGAAATTTCCTCCATGCTGCAGGGCTTGCTTCTCTTGCACTAGGAGTCAGTGCGATGCCTCTCACAGTAAACAGCGCAAAAGCACAAACAATCACTCCAACGAAAAAAACAATTGGTACCATAGAGCCAAAGCCATACAATGTGCTTCTCGTTTTAACTGACCAGGAGCAACACTTGGCGGATATGCTTGGCAAAGGCCACTGGCCTGGCCGGGATAAACTTGTTTCAATGGGTACCACGTTCAACAACCATCACGCCTGCTCAATGGTCTGTACCCCATCACGCTCAGTTATCTTCACGGGACAGCATATTCAACATACCAAAATGTTTGACAATACTAACTACCCTTGGGTTGAGGATATGTCCTATGACATCCCCACCATCGGCCATATGATGCGGGATGCCGGCTATTACACGGCCTACCAGGGTAAATGGCACCTGAACGAGCAGCTTGAGCAGGACATTCAACAAAACAAGCAACTCGAATTTATAGGTCATGATGTGATGGAAAAATATGGTTTTTCTGACTTCTCAGGAGTCGGCGATGTCATTGGTATGACCCTTGGTGGGTATCATGCCGACGAATTTGTTACCGCAACAGCCACAACATGGTTGCGCAGTAAAGGACGGCCACTCAACGATAAAGATCAACCATGGTTCCTGACCATTGGGCTTGTGAACCCACACGATGTTATGTTTTTCGACACCGATGGCGAAGGTGATGACACCCAAAGCTCACAAAGATTACTTGCACCCATCAACAAGGCCCCAAACAATAAAGTGTACTCAAAAAAGTGGGATGTACCTCTATCACCAAGCAGAAAGCAGCCTTTTGATGAACCAGGAAGGCCTAAAGCCCATCTTGATTACCATTTATCTCACTCACTGCTCACAGGTGATTTCCCCAATGAAGATGCGAGGTGGAAACGCTTGCAGGACTATTATTATAACTGTATCAGCGACAACGACCGATCTGTTGAAACCATCATGACCGAACTTGACAACTTGAACATGCTGGAAGAGACTATTGTTATATTCACTTCTGATCATGGCGAGCTCTGCGGGGCCCATGGGATGCATGGTAAGGGTGCCACTGCCTATCAAGAACAGAACAACGTAAGCTGTATCATTTATCATCCTGACATCGATGGTGGTCAGAGCTGTGACGCACTCACCTCACACCTTGACATTATTCCTACCATTCTTGCCATGACAGGAGCGGATAAAAAACAGAAGCCGGAAGTCCGTGAAAATCTGCGAGGCCATAATTTTTCAAAACTTCTTGAACAACCTGCAAAGGCAGATTTTGACACCGTACGAGAAGCGAATCTTTTCTGCTATAACATGTGGTCATATATGGATGCAGACTGGTTTAAAAAACTTGGGCCGAATGTGCTGACTGAATCAAATTTTGATCTCAATAAGGCTCCCCGTCCTAATCAAAAGAAACGATCTGCCATCCGTAGTGTTTTCGACGGAAGATATAAGTACAACCGTTATTTCAGCCCTCAGGAACACAATTCTCCAGAAACCTTAGAAGAAATTTTCATGGTTAACGATGTGGAATTGTATGACTTGCAAAATGATCCCCATGAGATGAAGAATCTTGCTCGAGATAAAAATAAACAGGACCTCATCCTTACAATGAATGCCAAAATGAACCGGCTAATTGCAGCAGAAGTCGGCGTTGATGATGGTTCGTTCCTCCCTCCAGTTGACGGTGTTAACTGGGAAGTAAAACGCTTTGATCCTTGAATATTGTAAACTGGCCAACCTGTTACGGAGTAATCTGTGAATTTTCAAGTGATGGCTAAACCCTCAGGCGCTTCGTGTAATCTTAGCTGCCGTTACTGCTTCTATACAGAGAAAGAAAAACTGTATAGAAACAATGGCGCAAAACTGCGGATGGGGCCTGAAATTCTTGAAGAGTACATCAAACAATATATTGCTGCACAAAACTCCTCCGAAATCCAATTCGCTTGGCAGGGAGGTGAACCCACCCTTATGGGTGTGAACTTTTTCGAATCAGTTCTGGCAATCCAACAAAAATATGGGGCCGATAAATCGATCTCTAATACCATTCAGACAAACGGTACATTACTGAATGATGCTTGGTGCTCATTTTTTGCTAAGAATGATTTTCTCGTTGGATTAAGCATTGATGGTCCGCAAGAGTTACATGACCGGTACAGGGTAAAGGCAAAAGGTGAGCCGACATTTCAGGCAGTCATGTCAGGCGTTCAGCTGTTAAAAAAACATGGCGTCGAATTCAATACACTGACTGTCATAAACGACCAGAACTCTCTCCACCCCCTTGAAGTCTACACATTCCTCAAAGAGATTGGGGATAATCATATGCAATTTATCCCTGCAGTTGAGCGAACAGCTGATACCTATGCAAAAGAGCTTGGCCTGGGCCTGGCGATACCTCCGTCAAACAGCAAGACTGAGGAAAATCTCAATGTAACACCATGGAGTGTTTCACCAAAACATCTTGCCACATTTTACCTTGAAATATTCAATTACTGGGTTCGAAACGATGTCGGGAAATTTTTTGTGCAATTTTTCGATATTGCCCTTGGGAACTGGTTGAATGCTGGCTCGGGACTTTGTCATTTTTCTCCACAATGTGGCTTTGCCAGTGCCATTGAACATAACGGCGACCTTTACTCATGCGATCATTATGTATACCCACAACATAAGCTTGGCAATATCATGGAAACGCCACTTTCAGTTTTGATGCAAAAAAAGCAACAACGCATGTTCGGAGAATCAAAGTGGAGAGACCTTCCTGATTATTGTAAGCAATGCGATGTCTACAAAGCCTGCTATGGCGACTGCCCAAAACATCGTTTCGCCAAAACTCCAGATAAAAAACAAAATCTGAGTTATCTCTGTCCCGCGTATAAAGAAATATTCACCACGATAGCACCCTATATGGGAATCATGGCTCAACTCGTCCGCCAGGGACGACCTGCTCCTGAAATCATGGAAATTGTAAAAAAACAAGATCTGGCCATGCCACAACCGTAGCAGGTTGAAATGCACTGGCTGTCTTGGACGGCAGTTTTCCTTCCTGGAACTTGCTTTATATGTCGAGTATTAACAACAAAAGTCTGAATCACAGCTTTTTCCGGTGACTGGTAGATGCTTTTCCTGCAAATACCGGTGCTCTCCATAATAACTAGCTCAACATCGTGTTCCATCAGCCATCAGCATAATTGATGAGCGAGGCTGGATTTCCGGGTAGCCATGTGCCTAAAAAAAGGCAGAGGTCTTTTTACCGTGCATCGAATGCAAGAAACTGCATGAAAAATACGTTTTTAAAAATATTCCACCGCTCGCCGCGCCAAACATTGCAACAATGCACGACTCACCGTTGCACCATTGCAGATATGCAATAGAGCACTTCTTTGGCCTTATTCGAAACGTACAGATAACCATTTAGCATCCAATAACAAACAGATAAAATCTCCATTTGGCATAAAATATGCACTTTTACATATAAGGCAAACACATTGTAGGGGGTACATTATGAGTCACTATCTAATTCTATTAGCCATCGTCCCTTTAAGCTGTTTTGAACTGACCAAACTCTTTCACTGCAAACACAGGAGTATGATCTGCGGTATTGCCATTGGTCTGGTTATTGCCCCAATAAGTTTTGCTCTACTGGAGTTCACCTACTTACCGATAATCGGCAAACTGCTGGGCTTAATTGGCTTACTGGCAAACCTGTCACACGGATCAATCGGCTACTTGTGTCTGATCGGATGCGGCGTGCTAGAACCAGACGTTCAGATATCTGCTCTGCAATTTACCATGATCAACTTGATTAACGGCATGTTTTTCGCTTATACATATGGCGTGTTGGGATATGTGATTGACAGGAAACGGAACCAAAAAGGCTTGGTTCGAAAAGTACTTTTTGTCTAACAAGAAACTCTGAATAAGCACGGAATATGACTGCTCAGAAGCACTATGGTGTCACCAGAACAGCTAGTTCAATGTCATTCTTGCCTTGGCATGCATGCAGTTAAGGCTGTTTAACACCATACTTTTTCATCTTACGCCACAGCGTACTGGGATTAACCCCTAGGTAGCTTGCAGTAGCAGTCTTGTTCCAGTTGTGTGTATCCAGAGCCTTTCGAATCGCTTCTTCCTCTGAGAATGCAAGGGGTTTTGTACTTGAGGGTCTGACGCTACCCTCTACGCCCTGATTGCTTCCCTGCAGTTCCTTTGGGAGGTGGCCTATCTCTAGAGTGTTGCCATGACAGAGAATAAAGGCATATTCAATAAAGTTTTCAAGTTCCCTAACATTGCCGGGAAAATCATATTCCATAAGAACTTCGCAAACTTCAGGTGAGACACCCTGAATATATTTTCCTTTCAGCACATTAAATTTCTGAATAAAATGATCTACCAGAAGGAAAATATCTTCCCGACGACTGGACAGCGGAGGCAAGAATATTCTCGCGACATTGATACGAAAGAAAAGATCATCACGAAATTTTTTTTGGGATACAAGTTCGCTAATACTTTTATTGGTTGCTGCAATAATGCGAACTTTCGCCTTGACTGTTTCTGTGGAACCTAGAGGTTCATACTCCATCTTTTCAAGCACCCGCAACAGTTTCATCTGCAAGGAACTTGTGATATCTCCAATCTCATCAAGAAAAAGGGTACCCCCCTCGGCAAGCAAAAATCGTCCTGCCTTGTCGTGTGTCGCTCCAGTAAAAGCACCTTTCTTATACCCAAACAGCTCAGATTCCAACAGGCTATCAGGTAGGGCTGTACAATTAAGGGCAACAAACTTTCCAGTACATTCACTAAGGTCATGAATTGCTTTGGCAAAAAGCTCTTTCCCAGATCCACTTGGTCCCTCAATCAGAACAGTGGCATTACTTTTGGCGATATCCGGCAAAATTTCGAGGATTTTCCTGATTTCATGATTTTTGGTGATAATATCGAAAGTTGTATACTGCTCGTTGATTTTTTTTCGCAGCAACTCCATTGCTGAAATGTCTCGCAGGGTTTCCACCCCGCCGATCACCTCACCCTTTTCATTGCGAACCACTGAAGTGCTGATGGTCACTGGCAGCTGCTTGCCATCACTTCTTAAAATAGTAATTTCCCTGGAAATCGAATCCTGACCAGTTGTCATACTTTCCTTTAGAAAGCAATTTGACTGGCATTGAGTCGAATTAGCCTTGAGTACATCGAAACATTTTTTCCCCAGCGCCTCTTCACTCTTCACCCCAGTAATCTTTTCTGCCGCACGATTAAAATAGGTGATATTCTGATCGCAATCGATGGTGAAAATGCCATCGGCAATGGAATCAAGAATAATATTGTTCCAGTCATCTTTCTGTGTGCTTTTCATGATCGCCTTTTTACGAGTCTGTCAACAAATGTATACCCAAAATCAGCCATCTCTTGAAGCACTGGCTGATATATCTCTGGGAATGTTGGCCGCTGTAC
>CAZDJE010000159.1:0-6143 GCA_964505715.1 uncultured Desulfocapsa sp.
TCCTGTTCCATATTTACAAATGTCCATATCTGATGACATTCAACGGTTACTGGAAAGATCTCACCCCCATACGGTATGCTCCCAAACCAAACCTTGCCAAGAGATATCTATCTATGCTGAAGGGCTATTTGAGCCAACACTTAGGGGAGATATGTTTACTTTTGAAAAAAGTATGCTCAATCCAACGATATAACAGTAGGCAGCTTAAATAAACCTACCATAAAAAATGGTATATTTGATTTGGCAATCTTAATCATGTACCTTGGATCAATGTCCACTATAGTGTCTATATATTGACTTTGGTTTGGATAAAACAAGCATTAAGTATCATGCCCATGTTGAAGAAGTTGATGGGGAATGCAGGATGTGAATACATTTTCAAAAAAAACAGATAGGCAGAGTCAAATAAATAACTCTGCCATGAAATGAAATATATTGACGGGATAGATTGCTTTTTCTTTCCTTATTAACGTCTGGCTTTGCCAGCACATTACCAATTACAGTCTACTCTTACTGATATTATGCCAGCACAGCGGGTTCAAGTAATAAAAAGCAATTATGCTAATAGCGATACGAACTATAGTGCGACTGATGAGATGCATGAGATGCATGAGACACATGCGAACTATGCGAATAATGCATATTAAGGACGTCGCCCCCCAAACTTATTGTATCACTAGCATGATTTAAGTAGAGTGGTGTTGTGTTATCAATATTATTGATCACTTCAATATAATCTGGACCTGGCCCCGCACTTGTAAAACTAGACAATCCCAGAAGTGACGCACAACCAGCCAACAAGATAAATAATCTTTTTTTCATGAACTATCTCCTTACAAGGGTAATATTATATAAGCACTAGAGCAAGATACCACATAATCACCTGTTAGGCAAGTTCAAATAATAGCTTGGTTACTATGTGATTATTTTTAGATTATTGGTTTAATATGTTCACTTATGATTTTTTTGGACGTTGTAAAAAAACCGCTACATTCTTGTATCTTGGTACAACCTTCACAGACTGGTAAAAAATTATTCTTCCAATCAGAAATAGATTGCTGACAAATACTATGAATAGTTGATGGTACTACACACAAGGGTAAATTGAAGACAGAAACATTCATTTCTCTTTGTTGTAAATGTTTTACGGCACTGACCAAGGAATCTGCATAATCGACAGGATCAATCCATAATTTATCAATGTTTTTTTCGGCTAAACCTTTTAACTCCATTCCCATAAATGCTATATGCACAACGAACGGCATATTTCTATAAATAAATTCCGCCAGTTGCGGTAATCGATCAAAGGTTAAAGCATGAACAACAATTCTTATTTCAATTTTTTGTCTGAATAAGGCTAAATTTTTTATACCCAATATTGCCTCATCGAAAGCCCCTCTAGAACCTACAATTTTATCATGCAAATGATAATTGTCTGAATATATGGGAATCCCAAATAACAAATCCTTATGACCAACTTTAACAATCGCACGTGCATTGTCTATATTACTCAGTTTGCGTGCGTTGGTTAGGATTGTAGCAGAGCATGTGGGGAATTTTTCTGCACATTTCGCAACAATTTTAACTAAGTTATCCCCAGTCAATGTCGGCTCGCCTCCTGTTATTCCTATATATTCCGCATTAGACGAGTCAATGAGATCAAGAATACGCATATTCTGTTCAATATTATCTTCTAATTCTGTTATTGGAGGCTGAGGGCACATCATACAATGACAGTTACATGTTTCAGTTACAAATAGTGCATTATGTTGTGAGGTTGCATCCCACAACTTCACTATTTTTCCATCACTTTCTAGCAATAATATATCGTTATCATGGAGTTTTTTGATATCCTTGTTAGAAATAAGAATAGATGGTTGCTTATTTTGTTTAGCAGAGGAGATTATGGCGCAATATCCAATTCGATCTTTCCATGACAAACTGTATTCTTTGTCAGTGACAAAGATATAATCTTTTCTTTTATGTAATGCTTTGCTTTGAAGTGTTACTTTCCCTATCACCTTAGTGGTTAAATTGTTGGGGATGCCGTTATACTCAAACATTTTGTACCTCGTTGAGTGATCTTTTAGTTAACCAAGACCAAAAAACATCCATTGTCTCATTATCTTTTTCTATTAATTCAAACAAATGTAGCATTATTTGTTTGTTTTTTTCGCAAAAGTCATTTGGACGTTTTCCTACAACATCACCAGTTTCAGCGAAATTTCTTATAGGGTCAGCACCACAATATTGTTGAAATGCGCACCAGGAACAGCCGGGAATGCCTTCTAGAACAGTTTTGTTGATAATTCCTCTTAGTTTTTTACCATTAAAAACCTTAAGATATTCATCGGTTTTAACATTACCTAAAACGAAATCATTTTTACCCATCTTTGCCAACATCCTGGCTTCATCACTTGGGTATACGTCTCCGTTATAATTATAAATAACACCGCTAATGCCTGTACCAGCAGGTGACTGTAGATCAACAAACCCCGTAGAGAATGGGGTTAATATTCTAGAAAGTAATACTGTTGTGAAAAATTCAACAAAATATCGACCTGCGAGGTTGATTTCAACAATACGTGATAAAGTTTCTTTGTAAACGTTTACAAATTCATCAATCCCATAACCAATTGACTTTCTCTCTTGATATGCATAGCCAAACGGATTCAATGAGCGTAGAAAAATCCCATTAAAACCCAACCTTAAATACTCATCTACAACTTTATCCAGTTGATGGATGTTATTTGAAGATACTGTTAACAATGCACTTACCGAGTCTTCACCCAAGGCCAATCTTGTTTTCTTTAAGTTCGTCAAGAATAAATCATAACTGCTGCCACCTTTTCTTAAAATCCTATTACTGTCATGTAAATCTCTTGGTCCATCCAGCGAAGTTGATATTTGGACAGAATGTTTTTTGCAAAAAAGTAAATGCTCTTCTTTAATCAAAGTGAGGTTAGTACATATTACAAATTCGAGTCTTTTTTTTGCGATTAGATTTAATTTATTAGCATAAATAACAATTTCTTTAACTATGTCCCAATTCAGTAATGGTTCCCCGCCCTGAAATTCAATTTTAATTGCATCAGATGGCGTCTTAAATATCATCTCAACTGTTTTTCTAGCAGTCTCACTATCAATATCCCATCCAGAATTTATGTCATCCTCACTTGAGGCATGGCAATATCTACAAGCACAATTACATCGTAAAGTCATTACTATCATGTGTAATGATGTGAAGTTAACTAGAAATTCTTTTCTTGTTCGCAGTTTTGTAGATAGTAGTTCGATTGGGGTAATTAGGTTCCCATCAGTTAGAAAATTTTTACCTTGTAGATCTAAAAAACATTTTTCTTTATTGTTGAGAGAGCCATCTATGAAGCTCTCAAAATTCTCTGCATTAAGAAAAATAAACTCACCAGCAATATTTGTTAATAGAACCTTGTCTTTTGCAAATCTTGTGAATTGAAAAGGTAGTATCGTGTACTCTTCTTTCATCTGAGACCCTTAATTGCTTGGTCTAAATTTGATATAGGCGCAAAAGCATGTTTAACAATAATATCTCTTATATTCCCAAATTGTTTGTCTAAATCACAACGGATTTGTTGATCAATGACTTCATCATGGAAAGACTTTGATATATCTTCAATATCAAAAGGCTCTGATCCTTTATTCTCTATCAGTACAATAACATTATTACCTTCAGCCGATGGTGACATGTCCACATGGTATAAACTTAGGAACTTGTAAGTTGCATTGAATACAGCTTTTTGTTCAAAGAATTTTTTTTCTAAGATAAATTTCACACTATTCTCTTTTTTAACAATTTCCATTTCTCACACTCCGAATAATTTGTTGATAAACTATTACTAACGTAATGGTCTTTGGTCATGTCATACAGTCCGCTGTCAGTGCCGTTATTATTTCAGTCTCTCCAGCCATATTGTCTTGATCTTAATCAGAATAATTGACTTACCGTACCAGAATGTTATAAGCAATGCTCTCAATTTGTAGTATATCAATTATAACGATATCAGTCTTTGAGGACCTTCTAAACTTCGTTCTATCTCATTTTACCGAAAAACTTTAAATATTTATTTCAATTCTGAAATCAAAAATGAAGCCCTCAAAAACTTTTATTATTTCACCTCTCAACAGCATTTATCTTAGAAGTCACAACTTTTGTACGCAAAGTATTGTACATAAGTACCTCCCCTAAGTACCTTATATAAGTGGTGAATTGTATGTTGTTGTCGCCTCTTGACAACGCAGGAAGTTTCTCGGTACAGGGGTTGGTGTTGATCAGCAGGACTTTGATGTCTCATGTAGCCGGATACGGTCTCTTTGCTCCAAGCTGTGTTCAAGTTCGCTCGTAGTTGATGCTGTTATTCGAAAGGCTGACTGTTACTACTCCATACACGGAACTGGTCGCATTAACCTCAATTCTCAATCCTTGATTGCCTATGGTTTTTAAAAGCATGAAAAGGTTGGCTGCTGGTCATTTCAAAAGCTGAAGATATTTTTATTCAAAAAAAATGGCAAAAAAAGGGACAGATCACGGTTTCTATGTATCAGTGGGGGCAGTTAGCTTTCAAATCCAAATCATTATATGGCTCCTGTACATCGCTCGTTTGAAGCCCAGGTTTCGAAAGTAAACATACCTCCCCTACAACTTAACTCAAACAGTTTTCCAATAGAGAACATAGTCTTGGCAACCTCTTCAATTTAAGTACAATCAAAACCATTACCTTCTTCCTGATAAGGTTCCCGCACAATATACGTAACAAAATCCAGTCTACCAAAGGTCAAAAGATCTCCCTCTTGACTTCGGTTCAAGGTACACGATTAGGATTGGAAAATCGAATCTTAACCAATTTTGACCTTCCAGAACTTAGGGTTTTACTGTATTGCAAACCCACACTGCTGTGAGAAGTTCGGGCCAAACTGAAAAACTCACGCATTATTTCTTTACGGGTCAGATATAGAAACTCAAAACCCAGCCTAGCTACACATTAAAAGGTACAATAGGTTATCATAATATCGATTTTCACCTGCAAGGTCGCTTTTCTTCTCTCCAAGGGGCAGATGCAAATAAGCAAAGTCCAGAGTATGTACTAGATCGTATAGACAATGGTTCGCGGTCGAACTTGTTATTAAATGATGCACTAACACTAACTTCAGAACCAGCAACAATGCTCCTCTTCGGAACAGGTTTAGCTGGTCTTGCAGCTGTTCGTTTGATAAAGGATTTTTATGATAAAGAAGCACAAAGACATTTCCCGTATGGATCAAGAATCTAAAAGAAGCCATGGTTGGTATGTTCGGGTTAGATTCAATGGAAATATGCAAACCAAATTATTCTCTGACAAAAAGAGTGGTGGTAGACAAGCTGCCCTGGATGCTGCAATTTCATGGAGAAACGACACAGAAAAGAACCTTGGTAAAGTCAGAAGCGATAAAAATATTGTCACTGTTAACAGATCGAAGACTGGTGTTCCTGGTGTACATATTAGTAAAAAAATGAATTGTTACATCGTTTCATGGGTTACACCAGACGGTAGGCAAGGGAAGACATCTGTTTCTATCGAGAAATATGGTAAAGAGACAGCATTTACAAGAGCCTGCAGCATCCGCCACCGAAAAGAACAAGAACGGTTGGAGGGTTAAAACAGTACATGAAGAAGATCTTTCTGCTCATATTCATCATGCTGGTTCTCCCAACACTCTCCTTCTCACTAACTATTCATGGAAAAGTTGTGTCAGTGGCAGACGGTGATACCATAACAATCCTTGATGAGGGCAAACAACAAACAAAAATTAGACTTTATGGAATAGATACACCTGAAAAGGCCCAAGCGTTTGGCAAGAAGGCTAAGAAATTTACAGCCTCATTAACTGCAGGAAAGCAAGCCAAGGTTGAAGTTTACGACACCGATAGATATGGACGTTCCGTTGGTGTAGTCTTGGTTAATGGCACCAATGTAAACGAAGAGATTATCAAGAATGGGTATGCTTGGCAGTATCAGAAATATTGCAAAGCCTCATTTTGTGATGACTGGCTAAAGCTTGAAGAACATGCTCGCTCTTTTGCCTTTGGTTTATGGGCAGACAGCAATCCTCAACCACCCTGGGATTGG
>CAZDJE010000160.1:0-4619 GCA_964505715.1 uncultured Desulfocapsa sp.
CATTTCTGGTCACCTACGATTTCTCCGGCACCGCCTATGATGCCATCCTGCGCAATGACACCAATCTCCACAACCTGACTTTTGGGGCGCAGTATCAGTACAACAACCGTCTTTCGTTCGGATTTGGCGGCGGTCCATCCTATGAAAAAACTAAAACTTTTGATAGTAATATCGACTACAACGCCAATTTAAACCTCAACTACGATATATCTAAACGATCAAGCTTCTCCGCATCCGCGGAAAAAGGATATGATCAGGAAAACTTTTCATCGAACAACAATGCGCTTGGCAGAGATCAGGGGCTGACCGATTTCTGGCAGGTAAACCTGGATTTTTCTCATCAATTATTAAAAGACCTAGATGCCAACCTTTTTGTTTCTTACCGTGACGAAAAGCAGGAAAATATCCTCCATGGAATAGAAACCAGTATAGAAAATGGGACGGACCTGCAAACAACTGACCAAGAAACGTTTCGGGAAGAAAGTGTCTTCAACAAAACTATTTATACCGCAGGGGGATCACTCAATTATTCATTCCTGCAGTGGTGGACAACTGCCGTGCGCTATACATACAGGAAACAGGAGTCAGAGCGAATCAACGATAGCTATGATGAGCACAGACTGTACCTAACTCTCACAGTACAAAAAGAATTACTTCGCTGGTAACTGCTATGACAGCAAACAAGTCAATTGTCCCGTTCTTTTTCTGACCACCCAAATATAAAAATCAAGAATTTGAAAGCACTTATTTTTTTACTCTTTTTTTGCATATCAGGACACCAGGTCCATGCAGGACAGAAAATCACTATTGGAGAAACAGCCTGGATTGGTGTTGAAGGGCTTCCCTTTTCTTATCTGGCCAGAGTTGATACGGGAGCTAAGAGCAGCTCAATTAATGCCACAAATATAATCATCCTCGACAAAAGCACAGTCTATTCTGAAAACATCGGCAAAACACTCTCTTTTGAAACCAGAAACAGAGATGGCAGGAGTCAGTCAATGACTGCTGTTATTGTAAAAGTGAGCAATATAAGAAATAGCCAGGGAATAGAGCAACGATACGTTATAAGACTTCCCTTGTCCTGGAAACACGTGAGGAAAATTGTGGAGGTGAACTTGCGGAACCGTTCAACAATGAACTATAAACTTCTTATCGGCCGAAACTTTTTATCAGAGGATTTTTTGGTGGATGTGGAGATGAAAGCTGATAATGATCAGTCAAAAGGATCAAAATAACTTCACTCGAAAAATAAACGTATCATAACGCAATACCACGCCCTCACGGTCTATCTTTTCCAAAAACAGGCTGTTACCAATCAAATCCCCCTCTCGAACAATCCTGCTATTAATGATAATCAAACGTTTTCGCGGTGCATCAGAATAGACATGACCAGCAAAGCTAAGGTCTGGAATGGCAGCCCTGATAGCAACAGGCAACTCATCCAGCAGAGGCACTACAAAAGCCTCTTCCTCGGCAAGAGATGTATCTTGCTTTTCAATAATAGCATTCTTATTGATGACAGTAGCTGAATCAACTTTCTCAGTTGTCAAATCAGTCGCCTCTGAAGCAGAGCTGACTATCTGCTCAGGAGAAATCACTAGGGTCTCTACCACCACAGGCTGTATTGTTTTATCAACTCCAAATTGCCACCAGAGCAAAGCTCCAGCAAATAACAGGATAAAAGCAACGGCTCCCAGAAAAAACCACAAAGAAAATTGCCGTCCCGTTCTTCTCAAAGGTGGTAAAGAATGATCTGCCTGAAAACCAGGGACCTCATCTCTTTGGCGTTCCCTCTCAGATTTTTTAAGTGCTTCCAGAATATAAGACATTTATATTGGCCCCTTTAATCACTTATCTCGAGTGGAATTATCTTAATAGTTGCCTTACGCCCTTCTGTTTCTACTGCCTCGGTTTCCTCGGGGGCAACAGCCTGTATTGTTTTTTTAGTCGCAATATCGAGGACATTTTCTTCAATTACCTGTGAATTGATCGATGAAACAAATGATTCACGAGTATTTAAGTAATAAAAGACACCACTTGCACAAAGGAAAGCGACCAACATAGCTAAAATCAACTTGCCCCATAGCTGTTTTGGTCTTGGCGGCTGTTCTTTTTCCGTAAAATCTCCCAGCACCTCCTGTGCTGCCTTCTCTACAATCTTTGCATTCACCATATACTTTTCTTCTACGTATGCGCCCAGTAATGCTCGATCACACAGAACATTAATTAGCCGCGGAATACCATTGCTAAGAGAAAAGATTCGACTTAGAGCCCTCTTTGAGAAAATGGCCTGATGTTCTCCGGCCACAGCCAACCGATGGCGAATATAGGCAAAACTACTCTCACGATCGAGGGCAAGAAGATGATATCTGGATGTAATACGCTGATTAATCTGGGCCGCCCCCTCCTGATTGAGTTTTTGGTTCAGTTCCGTCTGCCCCAAAAGCACTATCTTCAAGAGTTTCTTCTGATTCGTCTCCAAATTTGTTAGAAGACGAAGCTGCTCCAGTAGATCAAGGCTTAAACTTTGTGCTTCATCAATAATAACAGCATTATTTCTGCCACTGGCATGGGTTTTCAAAAGATACGTATTCAGAATATCGATATACGATTTCAAACTTTTTGTCCTGCCATCCAAATAAATCTGAAATTCATCACAGATGGTTTCCAACAGTTCAACGACTGTCAATCGTGGATTAGTAATAAAAGCCACATCTGTCTTTTCAGGAAGTTGCGCAAGAAGACAACGAGCCACCGTAGTCTTGCCAGTCCCCACGTCTCCTGTCAGAAGGATAAAACAGCCATCACTACTGACTCCGTACAGAAGGTGTGCCAAGGCTTCCCGGTGCCGCTCGCTCATATAGAGATAGCGAGGATCTGGAGCGATAGAAAAAGGTTTTTCTTTGAGTCCAAAATAGTTCGTATACATCGATGCCTTGCCAAAAGAGAACCACAGAGTTCAGTTAATTCCTCTTTCAGGTTCCATATTGATATTATTTACAGTATATTACTATCATAAGTAGGTGATGAACAAGTATTTTCCTCTTCCCAAATTTATTATATTTAATTTTGGAGAATATCCATCAAATACTATTATAAAAACCTGACTGCCCACCAACACTCCAGATTCCTTTTTTGGAGTTTACGGATACAGTAACTTATTCGACAATCCCAAACTCATGCCGGTATACGAATATAAAGCCCTTACTAAAAACGGAAAATCATGTAAGGGGCTGATTGATGCCGACAGTGAAAGCAAAGCACGCAGTCAATTGAGGAGTTCCGGGAAATACCCGATCACCATACAAGAGAGCCTAAGCAGGAAAAAAAACACCCATGGACTCTCTGGAGGGGCTCTCTTTGAACGGATCAAATCCGATGAAATCCACGTTGTTACCAGACAGCTTGCAACTCTTATTGGAGCAGGCATCCCCCTTATCAATGCGCTGGCTTCACTTATTGAACAAAGTGCGAACCCCGCACTCAAAAGGGTACTGGCAAGCATTCGGGATTCCGTAAACGAAGGTTCAACCCTGACAAACGCCCTTTCGCAGCACCCAAAACTCTTTTCAAATATTTATATAAACATGGTTCGTTCCGGTGAGGCTTCGGGGTCACTGGATGTTGTTCTGGAAAGACTGGCAGACTTTGGTGAAAATCAGAAGTCCCTCCATGCAAAATTCAAAACAGCTCTTGTCTATCCCATATTTATGGCCGTTATCGGAACAGGCATCCTCCTTTTTCTAATCAGCTATATCGTCCCTAATATTACTCAGGTATTCCTGGACATGGAACGGGCACTCCCCCTGCCCACCCGTATTCTCATTCTTCTTAGTGACCTTCTACGGCATTACTGGTGGCTCGGAGTACTCTTTCTTGGTGTTTCTTTTTTCCTGATTCGTCTCTTTCTTGCCCGCGAATCCGGACGCAGAGGATGGGACAGAATAAAGCTCAGCTTTCCAATTATCGGTTCCGTAAACCGGAAGATCATACTGGCACGATTTGCATCCACCCTGGGCAGCTTACTCAACAGCGGGGTTCCTCTTATAACATCGCTGCAGATCGTCAGTTCTCTGGTAAATAATCGTCTCGTCGGAGAAGTTATTGAAGAGGCAATCGAAAAAATCAAAAAAGGAAAGAGCATGAGTAGCGCCCTGGAGTCATCCATCTGGTTCCCTCCTCTTTTTCTGCAAATGATTGGGGTCGGCGAACAAAGCGGCCAGCTTGAGGCAATGCTTGACAAAGTCGCGACTTCTTACGAACGTGAAGTGGAAAACGCTATTATGGGAATGACAGCTCTCATTGAACCCATTATGATCTCTGCCATGGGTGCTGCTGTTGGTTTTGTTGTACTCTCTATTCTCTTGCCAATATTCGAGATGAATCAAATGATATAGGGTGCCTGGTTGGATTTCGAAAAAATTCCCAAGCCTCTGCTATTCGACCATACTTGAAAAGACACTTCCTCTTTGATATACTTAAGGATTATAGCAAACGCGTTAAAGCTTCAAATTTAAGTGGGACGGGTAAAAAAACTTCCTAATTACCACTGAACTTCAGGTAACGGTAAAATGGAACTATTAAATGGAACTGTAGGAGCTCGCCCCTGCGAGCGATTT
>CAZDJE010000160.1:4719-6076 GCA_964505715.1 uncultured Desulfocapsa sp.
AGATAAAACTCAACCGACTTCATAATAGAAAGTTGGCTGTAACGAAGCAGAAAAAGACTTTTTAGGACGCTATCAATTATGAACACACCTCATTTCCATAAGAGTCTATAGAAAACTGATCCCAAGGACAACATCTCATGAAATTCTTTCTCCAGACATCTATTCTTTTTTTCCTCGGAATATCAATCCCACTCCTTTGCGGGGCCGCAGAGATTCTTGATCCCAATTTTGGCAAAGATGGGCAGCTTACCACAGAATTTTCCATCTATGACGACAATGCCTTTGCTGTCACAGCGCAACCCGATGGCAAAATCCTAGTGGCAGGTCAGAGTGAAAACGGCGCAGACACAGACATTGCTATTGCACGTTATCTCAACGATGGCAGCCTGGATCAGAGCTTCAACAATAATGGTCAGGTGACCATGGCTGTTGGTTCAGGAAATGATGCCGGTCTTGCACTGATTGTTCAAGATGATGGAAAAATCCTTGTAGCTGGCACAACTGACAATGGCGACGATCTGGATGTTGCGCTTATCCGCCTCCAGCCCGATGGAATTCCAGATATGGATTTTGACCAGGATGGACAGGTCATTATTGCAATCCCTAATAGTGATGATCGCGCCCAGTCTGTCCTTCTCCAAGAAGATGGAAAAATCGTCCTCGCAGGAAACAGTGAGGCAACAGAATCTACCCAACTTTTTCTTGCTCGTCTCAACAGTGATGGTTCTCTTGATGAAACCTTTGGGGATAATGGATTTGCCAAGAGCAGTGATATTGCAAACGCTTCTGCACTGAGCGCTGCACTGCAAAGCGATGGCCGTATTCTTCTTGCAGGGTTCAGTGGTACAAAAGACCTTAAGCAAGCAACCCTATTTTCTTTTCTGGAGTCCGGAGATATTGATCAAAGCTTTGGTAACAAAGGTCTGGCTCTTTCCGGGTCGGAAGAAGCAAATTCTCTTTTTTATGATCTTACAATCAGTGAAGACAAAACTATTCTGGCAGCTGGAGCAACAATAGGAGAAACGTATCGTTCCATCCTCCTGACAAAATTCACCGCAAATGGTACAGCTGACCCACAATTTAATGGAAATGGTGTTGTTCAGACCGACCTTGGTATTGATACTGTTGCCTATGGACTCGCCATTGCACAGGATGGCAGCATCTACCTTGCAGGTTCCGGCAGTAAAAACCAGGACACAGATTTTATCCTTCTCCACTTTAGCGCCACAGGAGAATCGCTGCAAACGGCAGCTGCTGCACCGGTGGAAGAAGAAGAAGAAGAAGAAGAAACCGTCATCAATCTGAACGAACTTGAATTACGAAAGAGTCTGGAACCAGATACAACCTATACCCTGAC
>CAZDJE010000161.1:0-6024 GCA_964505715.1 uncultured Desulfocapsa sp.
GGATGACACATCTTGTCTCTTGTATTCCAATGTTTTATCAGCGGATTACGCCTTGAACCTGTGACGTTGGCTGAGTTTTATACGTAATCAGAAATACAATTACTGCGTTGCAAGAACAGAAAGCCGCAAAGTAAGTTCGGTTAGCTCTCCATCTCGAATGATATTAATAACAACCTGATCCCCCACCGCATACTGTTCGAGTTCATTGCGAATATCATCGTAGGAGAGAACTTTCTGTCCCGCAATTCCAGTGATAATATCGCCAAGTACAACCTCACTCCCATACTGCTGCGTAGGGCGAAGCCCAGCCTTGTGTGCCGGCCCTCCATTTTCAACCCCAAGAACAAGGACGCCATCAACCCCTAAACGTTTAACCAGTCTGGCATCGGCAAGAGATGCTCCAATACCTGGTTGAACCAGCCTACCATTACGGATTAGTTGTGGAACAACCCGATTAACCTCATTAACAGGCACGGCAAAACCGATACCTGCGTAGGCTCCAGATGGTGAAAAGATAGCGGTATTAACACCTATTAAACGGCCTGCACTATCGAGCAGTGGGCCTCCTGAGTTTCCAGGATTAATTGCGGCGTCTGTCTGAATCATATCCCTGATTGTTCGGCCTGTAATCGCCTTAATTTCACGCCCAAGAGCTGAAATTATACCAGCAGTAATCGTTTGGTCCAGACCAAAAGGATTCCCAACGGCAAAGACCTTCTGACCGACCTGAAGATCCATTGATTCTCCTATGGGAATGGGTTGCAAAAGATGTTGTGGCGCATCGATCTGCAGCACGGCGAGATCTTTATCGGGAGCCGCACCGATAAGTACTGCCTTCCAGCTGGTATGATCGGCCATGGTGACTTCAATACGGTTGGCTTCTGCGATTACATGATAATTGGTAACCACTCGCCCCTGGTCGTCCCAGATAAACCCGGATCCAGTACCTTGTGGAATTTCAACAGCGTTTAAAGAAAACATATTTCTCCGCACTGCAATGGTTGTAATGTACACAACGGATGGAGAGATATTTTTAAAAAGCTCTATGGTATTTTTTTCATCTTCTGCAAGATCTCCCCGGGCAGTGACAGCACGTGGTACTGCAGCGGGACGAAAGAAATTATTTTGAAGAGGCTGAAAAAGTAACCAAAAACCAATAAAGAGAAGAATAACTATTGCAAGAGGAGAAACTTTTCCAGACGATGAGCGTAGCATATCAACAGGTGACAAACGTTTAGAGATTTAAAAAGAACTTCGCAATCATAAAATAGGCAAGAACCCCTAGTATATCAATTGCAGTTGTGACAAAAGGGCCAGTAGCGATAGCGGCATCGATATCAAAACGTTTCAGAATAAGAGGAATAATAGTCCCAATCGTTGCAGCCATGGCCATTGAGAAAAAGATAGAGAGTCCAACGACCAGCCCAAGGAGTTTGGGCTCTGCGTAGCCAAAATATGCAAGTATTCCAAGAAAACTGCCATAGAGCACCCCTAAAATAACACCTACCTTCAATTCCTTAAAAACAATACGTCGAAATTCTTCCATATTAATACGGCCGGTAGCAATACCACGTACAATAATGGTAGACGATTGAGTCGCTATATTTCCGCCCATACCCATAACTATAGGGATAAAAGATGCAAGCACCAGTACTTGACTCAATTCTTCTTCAAAGGAACCGATAATAAAAAGTGCCATAACTCCGCCAAGCCAGGAGGCAAAAAGCCAGGGTGCACGAAGAATGACATTTTCTGAAGTGGATTTCAGTAGGATTTCACTATCTTTACCGGCACCGGCCATTTGGAGAAAAGCCTCCGTTGCCTCTTCCCGCATGACATCTATAATATCATCAACGGTAACAATACCAACAAGTCGGTAGCTGGCATCAACTACGGGTACAGCGAGTAGGTTATACTGAGAAATAACATGGGCAACTTCTTCCTGGTCGGTGTCCGTACTGACCGAGAGGACGTTTTCCTTCATGATATTTTTGAGCTGTCTGTGGGGAGGATTCGTCAGAAGTTCCCGAAGAGATACAACTCCTGCAAGCTTCCCATCTCCAAATGTGATGTAGAGATAGAAGACCATCTCCTTATCTTCACTACGCTTTTGAACCTTTGCGATCGCCTCTCCAACACTCAGCTCCTCGTCCAGATACATAAAGTCCGGAGACATCAAGCCACCTGCACTCTCAGGATGATATTGAAGAAGCTCATCAACCTCTTCCCGATCGGCCTGTTCCATCTGGGCACGAATTTCCGCACCAAACGCATCGGGTAGCGCTTCGATAATATCAGCTGCATCGTCGGAGGCCATCTCACTGATAACATCCGCCATAAATTTTGGCGTAAGGCTCTCAACGAGTGCAACCATTACCGACTCATCAAGTTCACTTAAGAATTCACCGACACCATCGGTTTGAGCCAGAATATTAAAAACTTCATTCCGTTCAAGCTCTGAGAGATGCCGGAACACCCATGCAGTATCTGCAGGGTGGGTTTTAGTGATAAGTTTTAGAAGGTTGTCCGTTGCACCACGACGATTCAGCCGACGGATCATGTCGAGCAAAAGCTTTCCTTCGGTACCAAACAGTTCTTTTTTTGCAGTTTTATCCATTGCCTTCACCCTGTTAACACCATCTTATCACCATCTTCCAGGCAAGCCCCAACCTTGACTTACATGCAGGTAAACATTATATATTACTCGCAGTGTGACGATTCCGTCAATTTGATTTAATCAATAACGTTACTTTTCCGGATTTTATTTTCATGCCTAAAACAATAACTGTGAAAAACACCTCCCCTCAAGATCTTGAGAAAGCGTTTAACCATGCCTGTTTACTGCATGAAAATGTTAAACTGGAAGAAGCGTTAACTGAGTATAAGAAACTTCTGATACTCCTGCCGCAATTCTCTCTTCTTCTCTTTAATTGCGGCCTAGTATTATTTGAACTTGAACAGTTCCTGGAAGCAGAAGAACATTACAAGAAGGCTGTGGAGAGTTGTGATGATGATCCCGATATTCATTATAACCGGGGGCTAAATTATAGACGCTTACAAAATTTTCAAGAAGCTGCATATTCCTTTGAAATGGCATTGAAGCTTGGCGATACGTCGATTGACACACTCTATAATCTTGCCCTCTGTAATCAGGACATGGATAAGTATACTGAGGCTGAACGTCTTTATATGATCATCATTAAGCAGAGACCAGACCACCTCTCGAGCCTGAACAACTACGCCTACCTCTGTCACAAATCTGGTGACACAGAAAAAGCCAAAAAGCTCTACCGTCAGTTATTGGAATATAATCCAAGTCATCAGGCCGCAGGGCATATGCTTGATTCGCTTTCAGGTAGAACGCCTGAAACGGCCCCCATCGATTACGTCGAATCCGTTTTTGATAATTACGCAAAGGAATTTGAACAGAGTTTAGTCAATAAGCTTGAATACAAAACGCCGACAGCGTTAAGATCCCTTTTTGAAAAGCACCATTCTGACACTCAAGCAAAACATATTTTAGACCTTGGCTGCGGAACTGGTTTGGCAGGTGTGGAATTTAAAGATTACGGAGAGGAACTCACAGGGATAGATATCTCAAACAAGATGTTGAAGGTCGCAGCGGAAAAATCGGTGTATCAACACCTTCTAAAAGATGATATTCTTAATTTTATTCAGCAGGATAATCAAAGGTATGACCTCATTTTAGCTGCCGATGTCTTCACATATATGGGAAATCTTCAAAATGTTTTTATTGGATGTGCTGCAATTACTACCAGTGGAGGGTTCTTTCTCTTCTCCGTTGAAGAGTCAGAGAGTAACACATACAGCCTTAAACCCACTGGTCGTTTTGGCCATTCCAAGGAATACATTTGTGATCTTAGTGTAACAAACGGCTGGAATATCCTGGAAACCGTTTATACAAAACTAAGAAAAGACAAGGGAAAATGGATATACGGATTTCTTTTTCTTCTCCAAAAATAGTTCTAAAAATAGCCACTGCGCTGTACAAACCAGCAAATTGTAAGCCCTGAGGCCATTGACAAAAGCCCCAATATACGGAGGTGCTCCGCCCGCATTTCACTTATTTTCTTTAACCATTCACGCATGGCTTCAGGAGATGCAACATAGGGAATGCCTTCTACTATTAACACCATGCCAATCAATAAAAATAAGATTTTCATAACTATTTCCCAACCAGTTTGATATTATTACAATTGAAGCAATGGACAAAGAGAGTGTGTAGACTGCTTGCAATTTCACCAAACACTTATTAATATGTGTTGAATTATTGGAACTATTCAACGTAATTTTACAGACACTGAATTTTTTATTTTTTTGACTAAAGCTTCATAAAATCCGTCAAGATTGATTCCCGATAACTACACTCGGGAATGACGTGCTTTTTGAAACAATATACCTCAACAACAACACGCTGAATAGCTATGAATTTTTTTCAATATTTGATTCCACTAAATAGGTAACCATTCAGCGAGGGCAACTAGTTACCCTTAACTCTGAGCGCGCCCCGAAGGAAGTACTCTTGGGGTGTAACTGTTTAGCAATGATTCAAATTCGTTTATTTTGGGCTCCGCAGCATACTAATGCTATTCGAGGTGGCTAAAATGGACGTAGTTGGGATGCTGCTGAATATTTACAAAAAAATACAATAAAAAAATGAGCGATAAAAAACAATCAAAATATAGTGAAGCTGGAGTTGATATTGACAAGGGCAATGCATTTGTCGATGGTATCAAGGATATAGTCAAATCAACCCATCAACGTGGTGTTTTAAACGATATCGGTGGTTTTTCAAGCCTTTTCGCCATTGACACTGACACCTATAAACAGCCTGTACTTGTTACGTCAACCGATGGTGTCGGGACAAAACTGGACATTGCTAAACGCTGTAATAAACATGACACCATTGGAATTGATCTTGTTGCCATGTGTGTCAATGACATCATCGTTGGTGGTGCGAAACCGCTCTGTTTTCTTGATTATTATTCTGTTGGAAAGCTGGAACTCAATGTTGCCACTGAAGTTGTAAAGGGCATTGCCGAGGGCTGTATCCAATCCCAATGTTCCCTTGTTGGTGGAGAAACGGCTGAAATGCCAGGACTCTACAGAGAAGGAGACTATGACCTAGCCGGATTTGTAGTAGGTATTGGAGATCGGGATAAGCTTATTGATGGTTCCGAGATAAAAGTTGGAAATAAAATCATAGGACTCAAATCCTCCGGTCTTCATTCCAATGGTTTTTCTCTGGTGCGTAAAATATGTTTCACCGATCATAACCTTGACGTTGACGAGTATATTGAGGAACTTGGCTGTAAGCTGGGCGAAGAGTTGTTGAAACCAACCAGAATTTATGTCCAATCTGTACTTGCTGTTCTGAAAAATTTCAGACTTAATGGAATAGTACATAATACAGGAGGGGGATTTATTGACAATATCCCCCGTATCCTTCCTGCTGGATGTAAGGCCGTTATTCAATGTGGCTCCTGGCAGACACCTCCAATCTTCGATTTTCTAGCAGAAAAAGGCAATGTACCCATTGAAGAGATGTACCGTACCTTCAATATGGGAATAGGGCTGATGGTTGCGGTGGACGATGACAAAGAATCCATTGAGGAGATTCTTCTTCGCTTCCAGGCCCACGGTGAAGAAGCTCTCGTTATCGGAGAGATTACGGCACTCAAAGAGGGTGAGGATTTGGTCAATCTCAGTTTTGACCGACGAAAAGAACGTACACAATAGTCTTTTTCGACTAAATCATACCCGATCCAGTGGTGTTATTTAGAAATTTCCACGGTTAAAAACCAAAAAGACTTCTAAATAAAAGAACTTTTCTTTTTAGCAAACAAATAATTTTTTTCCCTGTCACACTCCTTAAAAGACTGCTCTTTTAAGGAGGTTACGACGATTCCCGCCAAATATTATTCACGTCGACATATAGTACCGACGCACAACCTATTACTTGAACCGTTATAGCAGATCTTGATCAAAGCCCCGCCCTCAGGT
>CAZDJE010000162.1:0-5889 GCA_964505715.1 uncultured Desulfocapsa sp.
CAAAATGCTATTCGCCTAAAGGCGAAGGTTTTAACCTTTTACAGAAACAATAAAATATTATAGTTGGAATAAAAGATAGTTACACAATATTTTCCAGTCTAGTTATTCTTAAAACGAATTTCCCACAGGCGTTTAGTACCTTTCTGAGAATGCTTTTCACAGATCAAAGATTGACTTCTCTTGGTGAGTTATTATTATTGTATGATATCATTTTCACAGATGATAGAAACAATAATCTAACACAGCGGTGAGATTACATTATTTTAAATTGGCAAATGAAACAAAGGTTCTTCCTTTGCTATCTTTTTATTTTTTACAGGAGGTTTTCATGTCTGACTTTACAGTAACAGACGAAGCAGTTGTAAAACTGAAGGAATACTTGGAGCAGAACAATATTAGTTCTGCTTTGCGTATAGCCTTAATGCAGGGCGGCTGAGCTGGCCCTTCATTGGGATTGGCTCTGGATGAGCCAAAAGACAACGATAAAGTGTATGACCAGGATGACCTTACTTTCCTGGTTGAAGAAGGTTTAATGGGTACATGTGGTTCCATAAAAGTTGAGTTTATCGACGCTGGACCACGCTCAGGTTTTGGAATCACCTCCACCAACTCCATTGGCGGTGGTGGTGGTTGCAGTTCCGGATCCTGTGGATCAGACGGTTGCGGCTGATCATACCTCGTTTTACCCGGTGGTGAATCCTGTTTCAGGGTTCACCACTTTTTTTTGTAACTAGTCAGCAGCACTCCAACTACATCCATTTGCACCTCCACAAATAGCATCGGTATACTCCAAGCCCAAAACAAACGAATCTAAAGCACGGAGTCTACGCTTACCTGCTAAACAGTTACCCCCAAAAAGTACTTCCTTCAGGGCACGTTCAGAGTTAAGGGGAATGAGCTTCCCTCGCTGAACAGTAATTTTTTTCTCCCTGCTCTCCTCCTCTCACCACGCCCTTTGCAATTTTCCTGCCAAAAACTTGACAATATCGTTTTTAGTTCTTAATTTTTTCTTACAAAGACAAATACAACTGGATTTAGCCATCTGGTTTTACGATATTTTATATGCTATCCCCGTATAAAAAAAGAGGAGAAGAACAATGCAATTCGACAAACTAACCATCAAATCACAGGAAGCCATACAGGCAGCTCAACAGCTTGCCCAGGAGAACGACAACCAGGAGATACAAACCCCACACCTTATAAAAGCCATCCTGGAGCAACCCGAAGGTGCAGTTATTCCAGTGTTGCAAAAGATGGGAACCGACCCCACGATTGTCCTCACTGAAACCAACAGACTTATCGATTCCATTTCGCGAGTAAGCGGTGGAGGTGCTGGACAGGCATACCTGTCAGACAGCCTACGAAAGCTTATAGATAACTCTTTTAGCACCGCCAGTAAAATGCAGGATGATTTCGTAAGTCAGGAGCATCTCTTCCTCACTATTATTAGAGAGAGCAAATCAGCAAGCGCCAAAATGCTCAAGCAGTTAGATGTCGACGAGAAATCTTTCCTCAACGCGCTCACCACCATCCGTGGAAACCAGCGAGTAACTGACCAGTACCCCGAAGAAAAATATCAAGCTCTTGAAAAATATGGGCGCAACCTTACAGATGTCGCCCGACAGGGAAAACTAGATCCTGTTATTGGAAGAGATGAAGAAATCAGACGAATCATTCAGGTCCTCTCAAGGCGTACCAAAAACAACCCTATCCTTATAGGGGAACCAGGCGTCGGCAAAACTGCCATTGCAGAAGGGCTGGCGCTCCGTATTGTCAATGGTGACATACCGGCCACTCTTGAGGGAAAGCAGGTGGTTTCACTTGACCTTGGTGCTCTTATTGCCGGGGCCAAATACAGAGGCGAATTTGAAGACAGATTAAAAGCAGTACTCAAAGAAGTCGAAAAACGAGCAGGTGAGATCATCCTCTTTATTGATGAAATCCACACCCTTGTTGGAGCGGGGGCAAGTGAAGGATCCATGGATGCATCAAACATGCTCAAACCTGCACTGGCTCGCGGCGAACTTCACTGTGTCGGAGCCACCACACTCGACGAATACCGTAAATACATTGAAAAAGATGCCGCCCTTGAAAGAAGGTTCCAGCCAGTACTTGTGGAGGAACCGAGCGAAGAAGACACCATCGCCATCCTGCGTGGCATCAAGGAGAAATATGAGTTGCACCACGGGGTTCGCATTCAGGATTCAGCAACGGTAGCCGCAGTCACACTCTCAAGCAGGTACATTTCGGATAGATTTTTACCGGACAAAGCAATTGACCTGATCGACGAGGCAGCCGCAAAACTACGCATTGAAATCGACTCAATGCCTGCTGAAATCGACAATCTGGAACGGATAAAGATTAAACTCGAAATCGAAAAGGAGGCTCTAAAAAGAGAAAAAGACAGGGCCTCCAAAGAGCGCCTTGACGAGGTAAATCGAAAACTTGGTGAACTCAACGATGAACTCACTTCCCTCAAGGGACAATGGACCATCGAGCGGGACATGATCCAGGCCATTCGCCAGGCAAAAGCTGATATCGATGACGCCAAAGTGGAAGAGCAGAAAGCGGAGCGCGCAGGTGACCTAAGCAAAGCCGCAGAAATTCGATATAGCAAAATCGTCGAACTGCAAAGTAAACTCGATAGCGCAAATGCAAGTCTTCATGAAATCCAGAAAGACCAGCAGATGCTTAAGGAGGAAGTCGACAGTGAAGATATTGCTGAGGTAGTTGCTAAATGGACTGGCATTCCTGTGGACAGGCTGCTTGAAGGGGAAAAAGACAAACTGGTTCACGCCGAAAACGAACTTGCCAAACGAGTCATTGGCCAAAAAGAAGCGATCCTTTCCGTATCAAATGCAGTACGACGAGCACGTGCTGGTCTGCAAGATCCGGATAGACCACTGGGCTCTTTTATCTTCCTTGGGCCAACCGGGGTTGGTAAAACAGAACTAGCCAGAAGCCTTGCCGACTTTCTCTTTGACTCAGAACAGGCAATGATTCGTATCGATATGTCTGAATTTATGGAAAAACACTCCGTTGCAAGGCTTATTGGAGCGCCCCCCGGATATGTCGGATACGACGAAGGCGGATACCTCACCGAAGCTGTTCGCAGACGCCCTTACGCCGTCATCCTATTCGATGAAATCGAGAAAGCTCACCCCGATGTCTTCAACGTGCTGCTTCAGGTTCTTGACGATGGCCGCATGACAGATGGAAAGGGAAAAACCGTTGATTTTAGAAACACTATAATGGTTATGACATCCAACCTAGGCAGTGACCTGATCATTAAGATGGCAGAGAACCAGGAAAGCGAAGAGTTGATCGCAGGTCAAATAGAGGAAATCCTCCACCAACAGTTTAAACCGGAATTCTTAAACCGGATAGACGAAACAATTATTTTCCACAGCCTCAGTAAAGGGGATATGTCCAAGATCATTGACATACAGCTAGAGCGCCTCAAAAAACGCCTAGTTGAGAAAAAAATAAACTTTTCCATCACCATAGAGGCTAAAGAATACCTTGTTAACAAAGGCTACAACCCACTGTTCGGGGCAAGACCACTAAAAAGAGCAATCCAACGTCACCTAGAAGATCCACTTGCCATGAAAATCCTTGAAGGAAACTTCCAGGAAGGAAGCACTGTGGAAGCGTCCCTAAAAGATGGGGAACTCTTCTTCACCACCCGGTAAGCGTCCCGAAACAATAGGGAGAAGGCGCCATAGGCAACGCTTTCTCTCTTTCTTTTTTATTCAGGATATGTTTGCATAGCCACGAAATAATATACTAAACAAACTATTCAATCAGCACCTCGGAGCACATAATGGCAAGTGACGTAAATGACATAACTATACAGTACGAAGAAGAGGGACAGGTACTTGTCCAGCAGCTAGATAAGGAAATCCTCACCAAAGGAGCATGGGCAACCATCTTATTTCGATACAAGAACTGGAGCCGTGCAAAAAATGAGTTCGCTAAAGAGATGTTTACCATCAGACGCTACCAGAAACGCAATGGTGAGTATCTCCCCAAATCAAAGTTTAATATTTCAAGCGCTGAACAGGCGAAGAAGATAATCACCACTCTTGAAAAATGGGTTGACGAATAAACAGAGGAGAATGCATGTATTTCCCGGTGGCAGACATTGAGCTTTCCCCTTTTATTCCACCCATTGTCGCATGCGTTATCTCTTTCTTCACTTCGATGGCAGGAGTATCGGGAGCGTTCTTGCTCCTGCCATTTCAGGTTTCAATTCTCGGATTCACAAGCCCTGCGGTCAGCAGCACCAACCATCTCTTCAATATCGTAGCCATTCCCAGCGGAATATATCGTTTTATAAAAGAAGGTCGAATGCTCTGGCCTTTAACTTGGCTGGTTGTAGCAGGCACCCTCCCGGGTGTTATTGGCGGTGTGCTTATCCGCATCCTTTACCTCCCCTCCCCTGAAACATTTAAAATTTTTGTCGGACTTGTTCTATTATATATAGGTATAAAACTGTGCACCGATCTCATCAAAGGGGAAAAACCGGGGACGAACACTGCCACGACAAGTGAATTCATAATTTGCAACACAAAACTAAATCAACGATTCCTTCAATATACCTTCAACAAAACTGATTACCGAATAAGCACCATGGCCGTTATCAGCCTCAGCCTAGTTGTTGGTCTAATAGGTGGTATTTATGGCATAGGTGGTGGAGCAATTATCGCACCTTTCTTTGTAACAATCTTCAAACTGCCTATCCATACCGTAGCAGGCGCAAGTCTTATGGGGACTTTTATCACCTCCTTTGTCGGAGTTATATTCTTTCAGCTACTCTCTCTCTCAAATTTTGCATCGAATCTGCAGATAGCCCCGGACTACAAATTGGGTTTACTTTTTGGCTTGGGAGGAATTATTGGCATTTATTTGGGAGCCAGAGCTCAAAGATACTTCCCAGCAAGAACAATAAAAACGATCCTCGCACTGACACTTCTCTTCACAGCTATAAAATATCTCTTTTTCGCCTAAATAAACAACGCGTTTTCAAGATGTTAAAAAACAACCGTTTTCCTATTAACTTTTCCTGCGAAAAAGCATTGACAGCAAGTTCATGTTTGAGTAGTTTGGCGCGGTCGCTGAGTGAGAGAGACGAACAAAACATCTTCTCTCAACAAACGACAAACAAGGTCAACTTTGTTGTTGACACGAATGATTAGTTCGATTATATTGGCGACCTTGTCGCGGGTTATCCCGCACAGCAATTATGAGTTTGTAATTGTTGAAACGATCCTTGAAAACTGAATAACAATACAAAAGCAAACGGGCCCAACCGTAGTGTATTTATACACTACAACCGTGATACAATTTATTGTATCGCATTGGGCAAACTTTGTAATTCAAAGTAAATGCCTTTATTAAAGAACCTGAGCAATCGGGGGAAATAGAATAAAAAGTCTCTTGAAAAAGAGATTTAGGATATCAAACTGGAGAGTTTGATCCTGGCTCAGAACGAACGTTGGCGGCGTGCTTAACACATGCAAGTCGAACGCGAACGGTTTCTTCGGAGACTTAGTAGAGTGGCGCACGGGTGAGTAACGCGTAAGTAATCTACCCTTGCATTTGGGATAACTACGGGAAGCTGTAGCTAATACCAGATACGTTCATAGAGTTACGACTCTATGAAGAAAGATGACCTCTTCTTGAAAGTTATCGTGCAGGGAGGAGCTTGCGTACCATTAGCTAGTTGGTAGGGTAATGGCCTACCAAGGCAACGATGGTTAGCGGGTCTGAGAGGATGATCCGCCACACTGGAACTGAAACACGGACCAGACTCCTACGGGAGGCAGCAGTGAGGAATATTGCGCAATGGGGGAAACCCTGACGCAGCGACGCCGCGTGGATGATGAA
>CAZDJE010000163.1:0-5715 GCA_964505715.1 uncultured Desulfocapsa sp.
ACAATTTCAAGCCCTTTACTGGAAATGAGTTCATTATCTTCAATCAACGCCAGTAACCTGGACTGGGCATTATACACTGCAAATTCTGCCCTATCCACATCGAGCCAGCGACTGGTTACCAGCGATCTTGTCCGGGCAACAATACCCGGCTGGGCGTCGATATCAATGCGTTTCTGCAGGTTTGTATACGCCTCTTCCGTAGCTTCTGCCAGTTTCGTTTTCTGAATCAGGATAGAGCGCTCAAAGTACAGGCCCCAGTAAGCTCTTGCCACTTCCAACAGATGACTCTCCAGTTGACGGGTCAACTCTGCTTCTGCTGACATATAATCAACTTCAGCAAGCTTTGTAATGCTAAGATTATAATCCGGCCCCATTCCCTTCAGAAGCGGCTGGGTAACGGTCAGGTTCGTCTTGGTTTTTGCCTGATCAATGGGATTCAGATAGGTTGAGTTACTATCAAACGAACCTATTTCCTGCCCAAGATCAATCTCTGCACCGGTTGCAAAAAACTTTTTCACTCCGTATCTGATTGAAGCCTCTTGCTCTTTATAACGGGTGGGGCCACCAGTTTGCAGATCATTACCGGAGAATTCATCGATATCACTATATTTACCACCCGCATAGATACGAAAATCAAACGCACCATCGGCCTCCTGGATCGAAGTCTTGCGAATAAGAGGAAGGTCTGAAAAAACACGAATTTGAGAAGAGTGGCGAACAGTCCGCCTGAAAAGAGAGACCACGGTTTCATTGCTGTTCTGGGTCAAAGAAGTGAGTGGCTCTGTTACTTTTTCTGTCCACCAGGGGGTATATTCCGACAACACGGCAAACGAAACTGTCTTTGCTCGACGCTTAAAAGAATTATACGCGGCCTCATCTGAATCAGCCAACAATGAAATAACATTCTCATAGCGGGAGTAAAGCCCTGCCCTTCGTTCTTCTACTTCAAGATCAGGGGCAAATAGTTTTTGTTGGGTGGAGGTTTCTGCATAAGCCTGAAAGACAAAAAACAGATTTACTCCAAGATAAAAAAGAATGGCCGGAAACATCCGCCAATACCGCCTTGTTAATTCCATAAACTCTTTACCCGATTGAAAGAAATATATAGTCTGTGCTCAAAGAGAGCATATTTTACAATGTACTGCTCTGTCCAGGATTAGTAGAAGTAACTGACGATTCATAGGGAGATGTTGAATCCCAGCGAACATCCACCTGTCCGTTATATAGCTTATGCAGACTTTCGACCACCCGTTCAGCAAGCCCTCCCATAACCGAGGAGACATCGCCAGAAACACTGGTCACAACCTTACTGCCAAAGGAAGGGCTGAAATTCGTACGCAGATTAAATCCGCCTTCCGTACTTCTGTTATACACAGCAACACTTTGCTGAATCACAACGGTATGAGGCGTCTCACTATCAGGCGCCACCTGTAGATTAGCCAGCCAGTTACCACCGGTATCAGTGGGGGCAAGATGCGTTGCCAGCACATTGCCCTGGGAATCATACATGGTCAGACGCAGCATAGTTCCCGGTTCCGCATGGCCTGTATACATCGTCGGCATAGTTGTTAATGCGGGCTGAAATACACTTTCCCTTTGCGACAATGCAGGTCCTTCAAGAAAAGCATCCACATCATAGCCGTCATCAACACGATCAAATCTATCCGGTGATTCTGGAAATGTCAGTTCTGGTGATGTAGGTTGTGAGGTGGGTGGTAATGTGGGTGGTAAAACCGGTGGACTCGGTGGTAAAGCATACGCAAAATCCTGATCAATATTTTTTTCCCCGCCACCCAATACAACACTTGCTTTTCCATCCATCAAACTGTCTGGATCATAGGTTTGCAGAAGCCCTGGTGGCAGAGTGGTCGGATCAAGCGTAATAGAGTAACGACCTGCTGGTAGATTCTCAAAAAGATACCTGCCACTGCCATCTGTGCGATCAGTGCTTGTATAATCGATAACCCCATCGGAATTCAAATCAGCGTTCAGTGTCATTAGCACATTGGCAATTCCAGATTCTCCGCCATCCAGCACAGCATTTCGATTCGCATCAAACCAGACGGTATCTCCGATGGAACCTGTTCCTGTATAGCCAAAATCAATATCCAGATTATCCTCACCATATCCAAGGCTAACGTCCGTGGTATGCGGGGTGGCAATACCATCCGCATCATAGGTCTGACGCATACCACCGGGCAGGGTTCCTGCAGCAACCTTTATGGTGTAATCGCCCATGGGTAATTCATCAAAAAGATACTGACCACTAGAGTTCGTTGTGGTGGTGAGCGTATCAGGATTTCCATCTAGATCAACATCGCCCGTCAGGGTAACGGTTACGCCGGAAAGGCCGGGCTCTCCAGCATCCTGACTGCTATTGACATTTGCATCAAACCAGACCGTATTCCCAATGGAACCGGTTTTGGTGTAGCCAAAATCTATATCATTAAATGTCTGATTCGTTGTCAGAGCGTACACAGCCGTACTATTCAGGCCATCGGTAGTATCCCATTGATAATCATAGCTCTGAATATACCCTGAAGGGAGAGTGGTCTCATCCAATTTAATTGTATACGTACCAGCGACCAGCCCTGCAAAGCTATAACTTCCATCGGCTGCGGTTACAGTATTCAAAGTGTCCAGAACGCCATCACGGTTAATGTCTACCCCGGAGAGCACGACACGCACACCAGCAATCCCTACTTCACCTGCCTGCAATCTATCGGCATTGAGATCGTCCCATACAAAGTTTCCGATGGAACCACCTTCGATGTAACCAAAATCCAAATCATCAATAAATTTATCAGCATCACCACTCCAATCGGCTACAGCAACAGTTCCTATGTTATCCATAACAGTATCTGGATCAGCAGTCTGAGTATAATTGTTAATATCTCCAGGAAGGGCTGTCACAGTGATGGTATAATCGGAGTAAAGAAGGTTCTCAAAAACATAATAACCTGGATCACCCGTCGGGCTGTCAACGGTTGTGGTAGAGATTGTGTAATCAACAGTTCCATCTCCATCAAGATCTGCATCTAACCGCACGGTAGCACCGTTGAGGCCATACCCGGTATCATCCTGCTGGCCGTTATTATTAAGATCATACCAGACGTAGTTTCCTATTTTCCCATCACCTATATACCCAAAATCTGCATCAAGGTTAGCGTTCGGGCTTGTAACTGTTGCCAATATATTGTTGTTAATACTGTTATCATGTTCATAGACTTGGGTGGCTCCACCAGGCAGCGTTGGCGTATGCACAGTAACAGTATAACTTGCACTGCTCAGATGAGTGAAGGTATACTCCCCATTATCGTCAGTGGTTGCTACGGCATCGTATGTCGTGCTCCCGACTACGATGGAAGAAAGTACCTGAACACCTGGAATGCCGATATCTATACCAATATCCATGACCTGATTATTATTGTAATCGTAAAAAATAAAATCCCCGAGAGAACCCTCACCTGCAGGAACTGTAAAACAGTCCTCCGCCTTATCATTTTCGGTTTCTTTAGGGAGAGATGCAGTGTCTTGAGACATACCCGGATTGTCAGCAATTGTATCGTTATAAATTCTCTCACCTGCCGCACTTCCAGGCATTGAGCTCCAGTTTGCATCTACCAGGTTACAATGTGTTCCTCCTACAAACCAGGCTTCTTCCACACTAAACTTGTACTCTAGCCCCAGCACCGCATTCTGTGCCAAAACAAGTGTAGGGTCAGTTATGGTTATGGTAAACATAGGATCCTTAGAATCAGAATTATCATAACTAAGGGTGTAATTTGTGTTTTCAACCAGAGCAGCCCATCCGGCAGGCTCAGTAAAGACAATGCTTGCAGGGTCAAACTTTGTTCCCGGTGCTAAATGATCAGTTAGGACAATATCATAAGCGTTGGAAGTGCCACTATTTGTGAATGTTGTTGTAACGGTAAAAATATCACTCAGCACATCAGCAGTCTTCGCATCGCCATCATCTTGAACCTGCCCGACGTTGTCACTGTCGGCAATTGTTTTTGTAGCAGTAATTTTCGGTTCAACAAGACTAATAACAGCAGTAGCCGGCCCAACATCATGGGAAGCCCCCGCGCAATCGTCATAACTCAAAGAGACAGTATTGGTGAGAGTGGCGGTATCTCTATTACCAGCAATGTTTTCAACCCTTGCTGTGATTTGAATATCAAAAGTGTTATTGGTGGTTCCCGGGTCATCACCGACAACCACCTGTCCAAAATCAAGGATAAGTGTATCCACAGCAGCGGCATCTGGTGTTGTTGTATTGGTGATAGTGGGGGCATTCAAGGTACCAAAGCCTGCAGCCGATGTAATGACGATATCTGTTAACGGATCATCAACAATCAACCCGGCTGGAAGGATATCTGTCACAACAAGACTTGGCACAGTACTTTCAGGCAGAGTAACAGTCACTGTGAACGTTACATCCTGTCCGATGGTATAGCTACCAACTGCTGTTTTGGCTATCTGAATATCAGGGATAGCAACTGCAGCAATATCGGTATCGGTATAATCGTTGGCGACACCACCTACTTCAGTGATATCACCAGTCCGTTCCTGTGACAGGGGATTGTATTTTGAGAGGTCATCAGTTGTATCAGAAGAATCAAAATCTTCCGGCAGACTTTCCCATTGAATGGTGGCACTGTTTGTCAAATCCTGAAGGGGACAGGCATCTTGATCAACCGTTGCCTGAAAAGTCAGGCCTGAACTACTGGCAAGGGTAAAGCTGTCCCATATGACTGATATTTTTGACTCAACTGCTGAGTACGAGTTCGATGTTGGAACAACTCCTGATACATACGTCAGTGAATTCGCAACATAGGTAAATCCTGCAGGCAAGATATCAGTAAGGCTCACATCAAAGGCATCTGAAGAGGTAGCAGAAACGGATGAATTACTGATATCAAGGGTAAAAGTGACCGTATCCCCTGCATCGGGAGTTGAGTTATTAACTGTCTTTAAAACAGTCAATTCCGGCTCAACCACAGTTGCATCTGGAGCCGCTACCGTTACGCTGTCCAAATCCGCAGCAGTTGTAGGATCATTATCCTGTTTATCCCATGAAGCTGTCACACTGTTACCCAGCAAGTCACCACGATCTGTCAGGTTATCGTTGGTATTCAAGACAACGGCCCAATAGGTCAAGGTGATCCGTTCAGGTGCTCCATTCGTAATATTGCTATTAAGTACCGTCCCAAAATCCAGTTTCACTAGCTGACCATCCGAGGCGGTGGTCACACTCTCCTGAAAATAAATTGAGGAATCTGTTCCGATCACACCACCACTAACAGTGCTGGTAAGGTCATCACTGGTAGAAACTATTGTTATTGAATCTTCAACCAGCGCCAGTCCTTGATCAAGGGTGTCGGTTACAGTGAAATCATAGGTGTAGCCTTCACTCATATCTATAACCACCTGGTACTTTATCTTTTCGCCAATGGCCAGGTAAGGATTGCCCCCCGGATCATTTGCGGTAAAAGTCTGATTCGTATCGAGTATGGTTTTAACAAGTTCAGGAGATGCTGTGGTTACAGCAGCACAGTCCTGTGTTGTGTAATTATTTAATTCACCACCATCGGTTGCGACTCCCGTCCGGTCGTCACCTGTACGTTCCACTGCATTGGCGTTATAGCTGGTATACACAGTATTATCTGCTTCAAGACTTTCCCATTCAATATCCAGACAATTTGTCAGGTT
>CAZDJE010000164.1:0-5627 GCA_964505715.1 uncultured Desulfocapsa sp.
GACTCTTGGTTCTCATATTTTTAGAAAATATATTGAGGCTAAGGAAGCTGAGTGGGACCGCTATCGTACTGCTGTTACTGACTGGGAGCTTGATGAGTATCTTGATATATATTAGTGCACCACGCGCAAATGTTTACTAAGTTTTATCGCTTAGCTGTCGCCGTGATAGGACTGTCGTGAAAGTGGTATAAAGAGCCTCGTTGATCTTTTGGGTTAACGGGGCTTTTTTGGATATTATGATTACAAGGCCATATGGGAAGGTAGTTGATTTTATTGATATTCTTGATACGACCTATAATGATCACAAAAAATTGGGGCCATACTCATATTGATTGAAGAATTGGGTCACTATTGTATTCCGTTCACGGTAGGGAGTTTCGTGAGGTTTTTGATGTGATGGTAGCTTTACTGTCGGAGCATTTACCTTTGTCTTCTAGCCATTGTAAAAAAGCGACGACATTAATACACTTCGCAACCTGAAATGCCATCCCCTCACTGAGTTGTTTGGGGTACTTTCCTTGTAGTATTTTAATGTAAGCTTTTTGGAGCTTTTTTCTATTTATTATTGACCAGGCGAGTTTATTATTACGACTAATGATTTTGAAGGGAAAATGTGGGTTGGAGGTCAGTTGGGTAGTTGCAGTGTTCGCAAAATCTGATTTTGTTCTTCTGTTGAGAATTTGAGTAGGAAGGATATCTTTCATTGCATCCCGTAAAAAGCTCCTAGGGATGTCGTTTGTTCTAAAAGCTTCCGGTTTTGCAGAAAGGCAGCTTTGGACCACTCTGAGGTCGAGAAATGGGAATACAATATTGTTAGAGTACATCCTTCCCAAGCAATTAAAAAGTGTAAGCGGCCCGTGCATATGGCCATTAGTAAGTGTAGAAAGAATCTCTCTACGTGGGTCGTAATGGGTACTGTGATTCCACCCACCGGCCTTTTTTTTCACTTTTTGGCAGATCTTCTGTCGCTTCAGATACTTATAATTAATGAAACTGTTATGTAAGATGTCGAATTGGTTTCGTTTTTGAAATTTGTAATAGTAGTTTCGCAGAAATTTAGGGAGAAGTGGTTTTATCAGCCTATTTTTCACGAGAGAGCGTGTGGTAGGTGTACTATTTTGAAATAATTTAAATAGCTTCCCCCAGTGTCCTGTAAATAAATAGTAAGCATATATGTTGTCCGCAAATTCTGAAGCAGTCTCGTCGCCACCTAACCCACTGATGACGCGATGTATACCGTTGCCACTTATTCTTTTTCGTAATGGGGTGGCTATCTGAAAGAATGGGTTCACAGGGAAAGTGTAGTTTTCCTCGTAGTAATCATGAAGGTAGGACAAGTCAGGGGCTAATTCCTCAGTACAACAAGTTGCCTTAAGGTTTGTATGCTTTAGAACAATATCAAGGAACTCTTTTTCTCCTTTGTAGGAGTTCTGCTCTGGAACTTTTGAAAAAACATGTAGCTTTGTTTTTTTTAAGTCTATAAATTTTTCAGTCAGACAAACTAACGAGCTTGAGTCAAGCCCACCGCTTAGAAGAAAACCAGTAGGAGTATTCTCGTTGATTCTATCATGTAAAGATTTGATCAGATTCTTACGAAGAGCTTTAGTTGTGTCGCTGTTCTTGCGAAATAGTGCCTGCTTTGGAATTGTTGGTTTCCAGTATCTTTTAACTATCTGTTGTTTTTGGTCTGCCAAAAGGTAGCTTCCAGAAGGAAGCTGTTGTATTCTTTTAAAGAGTGTGTCAGGAGTGTCTTGGTATATGTCTAGTAGGTAATCAATAATGTATTCGGGATTTATTTTTTGGTTGACTTTTCCTCCCTTCAACATTTCTTTAATACCATTAGCAAATATTATTTGGTCATGTGAGTAGTTATAGTAAAATTGTTTGATACCGACTTGGTCTCGGGCAGCAAAAAAAGAATCAGTCTTGTGGTCCCATATAGCAAAAGAAAAATCCCCATTTAAGTGGTGTAAACATTCGACACCCCATTTTTCGAATGCTTTTATAAGCAAAAAGCAATCTACTTCTTCATCAGATTGGTGCCTTGGAATGTTTAGTTTGTCGTATAGCTTGTTTTTATTGTATAGCTGAATGTCCCCGATAATGGAAAGGTGTGAGTTGTGTGACTTGTAGTTGAGTAACTGTGGCTGAGTTGGTATTGGGATATAATTATTGTTGCAGAAGAAACCATTTTTCCATTGATACGTGGCTGGAGCGGGAGTGCCAGGTAGACTGTTCGTTAGGTTGCTTTGATCTGTGACAGAAACTGGTTGGGTTTTGAAATGAATTATACCTGCGTAGGCAAACATTAGCGTGTCCTCGTGTTCACAAAAAAAAGAGGATTAAAGCTCAAAGCCTTAATCCTCTTTTAATGAGGCATTGTAGATAAGGTTGCAAGTTATTTTTTCTTCTTTAAAGAATGACCCACCAATCCTACCAACCCGGCTCCAAAGAGTAACATAGTAGCAGGCTCAGGTACCGGATTTTTCCCACCTTCAATGATATCATTTGCACAAGTCATGCTCCACCTAAGGCCAAAGTTTTCTTCAGAGAGGCCCAAGTCATACCCGTTCAGGGAGAAATTAAGGAAATCGTCAGTATCTGTTCCGCCATAGTTACCTATTGTCCACGTTCCAGAAGCCAATGCATTAAGACCTCTTGTGTCATACTGAACTTCCTGGCCTGGCCTAACTGTATTCATGGTCCCACCACTTGGTGCTGGCGAAGTGTCCCAAGGGTGAATGATTTTGTTTGGGTCAACTGCAAACAAAGAAGTCGTACCAAAAAGCACACCGTTTGCCACGTCAGGATTGTGGGTCAAGTCCATAGTGAGAACATACTCCCAGTTCTCTCCGTTGGAATCAACGTCACTCCCCTGTGGTGCTGCACCGAATGGATGCCATCCGTCATTGCTTATAAAAAGATCGCCTAGTTCAGTACCGTAAATGCCAATGTTGTCCAAGTATCTAGTGTTAATGTCAACAGATAGGCTTGATGGTGCAATATTTACAACCATCCCAGTCACGTCAAATTCAGCTGCAGTCCCAATAACATCTACAGTTTCATTGTAAATGGTACCCAAAAATTCTGAGCCCCCAATGTAATTATCGTTAATAATAACGGTTGCGTGCACACTAGTAGCCAAAAAGGCCAACGAAATTATACTAGAAAAAACTATTGTCTTTTTCATGGTCACAGTTGTTTATCCTATAGTCATATTTATTAATTGTGCGTATTAACTCAGGACGCTGACCCCTTTAACGAACCCGGAGCCTGTCCAGATTCGTTGTCGAAACCACCCGGGTCTTTCGCCCCATATGTATCCGAAATTTTAAGCACCGAACAACGTGGTTGCGACCATATCTTTTTTAATACGGTACGAGTCTGGCTGGGTTCTTCTAAATGCTTAATCGTAAAATTATCCAATTCCATACAGGCACCTCCTTTCAGTGTGTGTGATTAAATTTACTCTATATTTAAAGATAACGTGACAGAGAGTCAAGGTCAATTAATACTTCGTCTTTATAGTAAGATAGTCATTCTGCTTAGAGCGTTTGGTTTTGCGAATTTATACAAGCTGGTTGTATATCGTTTTATAAACTTCTGGTATTCGGTGCAAGTTCCAAGGAATTGATATTTCATATACTTGTAGCTTATTAAGTAACTGAGACAGGTAGAGTAGGCGGTGTCTTCTGAGAAAGTTAAACATGTAAAGATAATTGGGGAAAACAATGTCAAATTTTTTATACCCTGTTATTTTATGAATGTTGACGGGCGAGTCTTTTTCTGATTTCTTAAGATAGTACAGTGAGTTGACTGGTGTGCTGTAAGCCATGAAATTGTCGGTATGGAATCCTAGGTCTTCGAATTTTCGATAAGGCCTGTAGTGAGGGTGGGAACCTGTGATGAGTAATTCATCATCATTAATAAATGTTGGGATTTTATCGTCAGAAATAAGCTTATGTCCACGTTTTAGAAAGTACTCAGTTAAGGTGGATTTGCCTCCCATGGATGGTGCAGTTAGGATAATAGGCTTGCTACATACCTCTACAGCACCGCCATGTAAAAAATCGTACATGTTTTCTAATGTGAAAAAGAGAGGTAATAGAAGATGGATAAACCAGAAACTTAGTAGCTCGATATTTCCTTCTCCATCAATAATATAGTAAATGTTTGTGCTGCCACTGCTCCAATAAAAACGTACTATATCTTTTACTTCATAACACCAGGGTTGACCTATCTTGCTACGATCAAATATTTGGTCTGAATAGAGATAAACTTTTCTACCGTGTGCCTGATACAATGGGAAGCCACAGGTAATTGAAGTAATAAGTTCCTCTGGAACTTGAGAGGATAAATTAATTTGGTATCGTGAGGGTAAGTTTTTTGGGAGATTTAAAGGGAAGTCGATGTCACTATTGATCTCGGTTCCATAAACAATCATTTATCCAGCCCATTCAAAAGTGGAAACGACTGTAAAAGCCTTATGTCCTTTTGCGCCAGTGATGATTGCTTCGCCGCATTTAGACCATGCATGTGCTTTTATCGCTGTATTCGTTTCATTCTCTTTACAAACTCCAAGGTAAATAACACCGGGGATGCCTTGTTTTTGTAACATCCTCCAGCCAGTGAGGGCTTGTGCTAAGCATGCGCTCTCCCAAGGAGTGCTTTTTGCTGCTCTTTTGATGGCATCCCCTACGAGAGCTACTTTTTTCATTTTCCTCAATTGTATTATTTGTGGAGGTTTCATGTGATTGTGATGTCTCAGGGGGCGAATGATTTGTTTGAAAGGGCGTGTGAGAATCGCTATTCGTATAATTCCTAAGAGTATAAACGCTTGCAGGAAAAGAAATTTTTCATGGGCATTAAGTTTTGTGAATTTTCGTATGTGATGAAGCATCACGTTATAGTGATTAAACCATTACTGGCGAGTTTCTGTAAAAATGAAAGGATATCTGTTTCACATACATTTTTTTCCACATCATATTCATCCATTAATGCTTGGCGCAAGTCCGCAAAGAAGATTTCATGTTTGAGTAATCTCCAGATGGCGGTACCGACTGAGTCAAGGCCATTGTAAACCCCTGAGTCCATATCAAGAATAATTGTTTCGTCTTCAAGTTCTGTAGAAATCTTATCAAGTTTACGGTAGAGGCGTATTTTGTCAAGTGAGGGGTTCTCTATTGATAAAGGGGGCGGTGTCGGCATTGTTATCTCTCTGGATTTAATAATGGAGTAGGGATCCCTCATTTTTTGCTGTCTTTAATCCATAGTATATGGAAAGCAAACCAGTTGCCAACGAAATAACAGATAGGATTGCAAGAATTAAAAGCTCACTGCGAATGGCTATAATCCCTGCACCATTCAAAAGTATTTGTCGAATTGCTTCAAGTCCGTGAGTTATTGGGAGAATAGCTGAAAGAGGTTTGAGCCAGTCAGGTAATACAGTAACCGGATACAAAACTCCGCTGAGTAACCCTGAACTCATCGCCATTAAGCCACCAATCGGATTTCCCTGTTTGAAGACAATTATAAAAGAAGCTGAAACAAGACCAATGCCAAAAAAAGGAAGCAGTGTGAGGATAAAAGCGACACAAAGTGCTAGTGTATTGACTGGTTGTAAGAGC
>CAZDJE010000165.1:0-5559 GCA_964505715.1 uncultured Desulfocapsa sp.
GAGTAGGGGCGCCTCAACCCATGGAATAATATGACACTCGGAACGTACGACACCTCCTCGATCAACATAAAAATGCTTTCCTAAAGAACGTATGCTTATTGTATCGTTCTCCGGATCATACTCTCCACCTACAAGTTTTGCGATGAGATCAAAATCTAAGGTCCTCACCTTCCGCAGCAACTTAGCCATAAATGCCGGTTGCTCCGGTTCAGCCCTTGAACGCTGGATAAGATTTTCAGATAACAATGCCCGATTACTTTCAGAGAGCAGAGGACAATCACTGAGTTGCTTCTGTCCTCCAATAACTGCAGCAGCAAAGGCGAGACAGCTTGGCAGCATGCAACGCTTACAATTATTTTTTTCCAGAAGTTTATATATATCCAGAGGAGTTAAAACTATTTTTCTTTCCATTTTAGATGATTGCTCTCAATTCTCGCCAATATCGATTTCCGGTGGTATATTCAAATTTTCAAATTATACAGACAGGGATGAACTTGATGAAAAACCGATATGACACCGAGGAAGGCTATTGTAAAATACTAGGTCACTTCCTCAAATTTGACTACTGTAAAACTGCCAATAAAGGATTACCCTGCAGCAAAGTCCTTGACTGCTGGTTCCAGATTTTCCCTATTCAAGATTTCATCAATGAGAACTATAGCAAGGATGAACAGAAGATAATTTTTGAACCACCAAAATCAAAAATACTCAGCCTTAGTGAAATTTTAGAGCAAGCCCAGCAACGCTTGAAAGAAGACAAATAAAATTCTTACTTCTTCTTGCCTGATTTTTTTACAAGTACACTCTTTCCCAGAGTCATGGATACAATTTTGCCGCTCTCTTTTGAAACCTGGCATTTGCCGGCAATTTTAGTAATCGTTCCATCTGACTTTCTGAGAATGATCGCCAGGGGCTTTTTCCAGGTAAAATAGAAATACTCACGATCCTCGGTTCTTTTTCTGCAGTTTGGCGCTTTAATCTGCCCGGATGGACGATAAGCTTCATATTTGCTCTTACACTTTTCAACAGCCGCTGCCCATGAGATACCATTTTTAATCTCTACCTGTTGAGTATCTACAAATCGATAATAGAGACTTGAAAGAATAATTATCAGGAAAAAAAATGCAACAGCAATTGCACAACCAATTTTACTGCTCACCTTGCTTTTCATCACTTCTCTCCTCTGTTTTTCGATTAACCGTATCTTTTTTCTACAAAAAATGCATAAATCATTCTACAATCAATTAAGCAAAATGTAAAATTTAGCAGGACACTACTCCTAAGGAAGATCCATTGACGGGATACCGGTAAACGGCAATGAACAAACATCCCGGTACACAAATAAAACACAAAAATTAAACGTGTAATTTTTTTTATCAAACAAAGAATAAAAACTACCGATGTTTTTGTTGAGAACAACTCTTCAAATGGCATTTCCCCTGGCACCCAACAGACCTTGTACTTTTCCGGATACGGATTATGTGAAAAAGGAATTGAGACAATACCTCAGATTTCAATAAAATTGCATGGCTCCAAAGCAAAAGAATACCAGCTGTTGATTGACGGTACTGCTTAGGAAGAACATAATATTGCCGACGGACACAGAGCTTTACAAAAAAAAATCGAAGAAGTGTGTCGCAATAGCAGACAAAGAAGAGCTAAAAACAATCTTTTCTCAGGTCCGACTGTTTAATACTCATGTGGAATAACGATTATGGAACCAATAACATATGCATTTATCGTCGTGGGAGGCATTTGTGTCTCGCTTGGATATCTCCATTTGATCATATTTTTGCGCAGAAGGGATCGAATAATTGATCTTGCTTTTGCTCTGATGGCTATCACCATAGGACTTTCTTCGTGGTTTGAGATATGGGCTTTTAAAACTGCTATCCTTCCTGACAACCTTCAAATATTTAAAACAACACTTTTTATTCAAAGTTTACTCTGGATCCACTTCAGCTGGTTCGTCTATTTCTTTACCAGCTCCGTAAAAAAATGGCCTCCGGTGATTATTACCCTTTTTTATTCCACCGCAATAATCATCAACTATTTTTCTCCTGGCAGCATATTATTTCAGGGCGCTGTTGAGTTGACCCCTTTTTCGCTGTCATCGGGTGAAACATTTTACCTTGTCGGTGGTTCTACAAATCCACTTAGATTTATTGCTGATATAGGCTGGTTCATTTTGGTAATATACACTGCAGTGGCCTTCATAAATTTAGGAAAAAGAGGAAATTCTCTACGAGCTATAACTTTTGGCAGCGCAATATTTCTCTGCCTTGGCTTAGGATATCTTCATGGGACTTTGATAGATCTTAAGATAGTAGATCCTCCCTATCTCGGCAGTTTTCTTTTTCTACCTCTAACACTGCTAATGAGTTATTCGCTCGCCAGTGATGTACTTCTTGCGTCCCACTTAAGCCAAGAGATAAAAAAGACAGAAGACCGCTGGCGCCATCTTCTTATGAACGTGCAACTCATTGTTCTTGGCATAGACAGCAACAGGACAATTTTCTTTGCAAACCCTTATTTCCTAGAATTGACTGGATACGAAGAGAGTGATGTTATCAATCGGCAATTTCTTAATATTATCCCTCTAGAGTGGCGATCTAAAATCAATGATAGGATAGATGCAATTTTTGATGGCCAAGTAGCGATTAAGGCTCAGCGTTCGCTTCCAATTATTAAAAAGGGAGGGGGACAGCGCACCATTATGTGGTCAAACGTTTTTCTCGAGGGAAATAACATGACGTCTTCTAGGATTTTAACCATCGGAAATGATGTTACCGACCAGAGAAATGCAGAAACAAGTCGAGATGATGCCATTGCAAAGCTTGAAGCATTCAAAATAAAACTCGAGCAGGAAAACATTTCTCTTAAACAGATACTCCATGCAGACCATGGATTTACAGGAATTATCGGTGAGAGCGATGGCCTGCTCTACGTGTTAACAAAAATTCAACAAGTTGCAAAAACCGATGCTACTGTTCTGATTCTTGGTGAAACTGGTACTGGTAAAGAACTAGTTGCCAAGGCAATTCATCGAGAAAGTGATCGCTTCCACAAACCGTTTATTCGTCTCAATTGTGCAGCTATTCCCGCTGAACTTGTTGAAAGTGAATTGTTCGGCCATGAAAAAGGTTCTTTTACCAATGCAGTGACCCTGCGTCCTGGAAAGTTTGAGCTTGCCGAAGGAGGAACCATATTTCTCGACGAGGTGAGTGAAATGCCTATCGAGACACAGGCAAAATTGCTTAATGTCCTGCAAGAAAAGGAATTTGAAAGGGTCGGAGGATCGGAGATGATACAAGCCGATGTCCGGGTTATTTCAGCTACAAACCTTGATCTGGAAGATGAAATATCAAAAGGTCGTTTTCGTGCAGATCTCTTTTATCGCCTCAATGTTTATCCAATTTCTATTCCACCTTTAAGAGAAAGGAAAAACGATATTCCTTTGCTACTCAAACATTTTATTTCTATCTTTAATAAGGAGTTTGGCAGGAAGATAGAAGACATACCCCCATCAATGATCGAGATCCTCTCAGAGTATGATTGGCCAGGCAATATTCGTGAATTGCGAAATATAATTGAAAGAGCTGTCATTACCAGTAACTCGTCAAGTATTCAATTGCCTTCTGGCGTGGTTAACTCGCAGAGAAATGCTCATTCAGTAGTTGATTCAAATTCTAATATTGCATCTCTTGCTGAAGTTGAACGGCAGCATATATTACGCGCACTGACCAAGACCAAATGGCAGGTGAGTGGAGAAAAGGGTGCTGCCCTCATTTTACAATTGAACCCCTCCACACTTCGCTCCAGGATAAAAAAGCTTGGATTGAAGCAAGCTTGATTCATAAAACACCTTACGTTTTTCTTCGCGGAGCACCATCCGCAATGTGCTTCATTACATAGTGAAATGTCGCGAACTACGACATTTCACACCCTCGATCGCCCTGCCCATCACTCTACAACTTAGTTTATACCCCATTATTTAAGGATGTTACGTGGTGTTTTTGGATTTTTTTGTTATTGGCGTTTATTTTGCTCTATAAAAACACAGAACAAACATTTCCAGGAGGAAACTGCATGATAGGGCTTGAGCTAACAGTCAAAATTTACTCTCAAAAACGAATGGAATTCCTTCAAGCCTTTGAAATGTTCCAGTCAAATGATGGCCTCTATCCAGAGAGAACTGGTCTTCGATTATTTGAAAAGGTTAACGAGATAAATACATTTTTGTGGCAGGAAGAGTGGAAAAGTTCTGACGCACTCACTCTCTATTGTCAGGAAAACAGATTTCGAGCAATGATTGGTGCAATCAATATTCTAGGTGAACTGATTCACCACAACCAAGTTATCTTTGAAGAGGAATTGACGGATGGTTAAGAACAGAATCAAAATTATTATTCTCATGCACATGATATTTTCGTGTCTTGTAGTCCTGCCAGTAATAGCCCAAGAGAATGACGACTTGGCTGCTAAGACACAAAATCCAGTGGGTGCAATGTACAGCCTGCCGTTCAAATTCACCTTTGACTATGGTGCAGAGAATGGCGAAGCAACTTTCCTAAATATTATGCCAGTCGTTCCGGTAACCGTAGGGAACTGGAATCTGATTAATCGTGTGATCATGCCGATCATAGATAGCCCCGGTATGATTTCAGGCACACCTGGAATTCCAAACCCTATTCCAGGCGATGGTGCGACAGGACTTGGTGATATCAATTACACAGTCTTTCTTTCCCCAGCTGAACCAGGAAAACTTATTTGGGGCGTTGGGCCTTCCATCATGATGGATACTGCCTCAGACGATCAACTGGGCAGTGGTAAGTGGAGCTGGGGCCCTAGTGTGGTGTTGCTTGTGCAGCCTAAACCCTGGACCTTAGGTATCCTTGGTCGACAGCTTTGGTCATTTGCAGGAGATTCTGATCGCAAAGTAGTCAACCAGCTGCTCTTAGAACCGTTTATAAATTTTAACCTCGATAATGGCTGGTATCTAATTTCGGATATGATCATTACAGCAAACTGGATGTCAGAGTCAGACAACCGCTGGACCATCCCCCTAGGTGGCGGTTTTGGTAAAATGTTTGAAATTGGAAATCAGAAGATGAACACCAAGCTTGAGGCCTATTACAATGTTGTAAACCCGGACGGTTCTCCTGACTGGTCTCTGAACTGGACACTTCAATTTTTGTTTCCAAGATAATAGATTTAGAAGTACAAAAAATTGGTTAGAGACATAAATCAATTATATTTCTGGCTAGTAATATCGTACTTATTTGAAACGTGAGTTTGTAACTGCCTCAGAAGCCATGTCTGGTTAGCTTAGCGAATTTTGTACACTGTCTTCTGTGGTGTAATACCAAAGAAAAACTGGAGGAATATTTATGAGGTTGGAACTGAACTGGAAAATATTGACTATTGTGGGGGCAGTCACGTTAGGACTTGGCTTGGCCCCACCATTGCAGGCGGCACAGGAGAAAAAACCTAATATTTTGGTAATTTGGGGTGATGATGTCGGCTATTGGAACGTCAGCCATAACAACCGTGGTATGA
>CAZDJE010000166.1:0-5180 GCA_964505715.1 uncultured Desulfocapsa sp.
CAAATTGTTCAAGTGTTATATTAGTACTGGAATAACGTAACCACCAAAACGGGGACGCCTAAAGATAACGGCCTGCACTCCATTCTGTGCAGCCAACGCTATTGATGCAGGGACAAGGAAGACAAAGAAATGTATTCAGTGTCACACAATTTACTCATTAACAATGTGAATTTCCTGTTGCGGCAAAGCCATAGCCACGCGATCATCATTCTTGAATGCATTCACCACCTCTATCCAGAGGTCGCTCTGTGTATTCAGGAAATCCTCATTTCTGGTCCAGCAAAAAGCAGTTATTTCAGTGCCCGCTGCATGTGCTGTTGTAACTCGAGCAACAGGTATTGTCGGATTGTCAAGAACCCGCTCATTGGCACTCATTATTGTAACAAGCCGAGTTTGAACTTCTTCTATGTCAGCATCAGGATTGACGGTAAGAATCAAGGCGATACGACGCTCAGCAATATCACTGAAATTTATAATTTTGGATGCAAGCACCATGGGGTTGGGAAGGAAAACCATCGCACCATCAAAGGTGCGAATAGTTGTATGCAAAGTTGAGATATTGTCCACAATTCCGACGACTCCATTTACCTTAATCATCTGACCAATCATAAATGGCAACCGTGGTAAAAACGGAACCAGAAAAAATACAACAACGGCGCTAATCAATACAGTAATAATTACTATTTTTTCGATGGCTTTAGTATCAATACCCATTTTGTTCACCACAACCAACATGGTTACTACCAGAATCAGCACGTAGATTGTACCAAAAACGACTCTGATCAGGCGCCTGTTTTTCACATATGGAAAAAGATACTTAGAGGTAAGCTTGTAGAGCAGAAAGACAGCAACCATACCGCCAATAATCACGTATAAACTATCGGTTATAAAGGCACTGTAATTGCCTACCTGATCTACAATCTGAGAGGCCTCTTCAAGGGCCGAAACGACTGACTGTGTCTGAACTTCTGTGGTCGGTTCCATTTTGATTTTCTCCCTACAGGAATATTGCTCTATTCAAGTGCTCCTTTGAGCAGCTTTCTTCTCTTTTTCTTCTTCCGTTCTCAAAAGTTTCATACTGAATACTTATCACTTTTTTACTCTTTCTCTTCAAGGGAAAAGTGGATTTATTCCCCACACTTCAGAGTCATCCCTCTCCTGGCATTTTTGTTAGAGAGAGAATCATCTTGATTTTCTATCAGTGATTTTGTACTTGTTATTGGAGTGAATGGAGAGATAGAGGTACCACGGTTTAAGAAAATGACCTACCTTATCCAAAAATTTTCCATTCAGCTTCCTGAGTATTCTGATCGTGCCAAGCTGGCCATTCGGAAGAACGACCTAAAATACTACGCAAGCAAAACTGGTATTCTACTACATTGCTACTCGATTATTCACTAATACAATGAACTTCTGCTGGAATTTCTTCTCCTCGGTTAAACTTGCACTTTTTACCCTCAGTGCAATTGCCTTCTCCTCCATCATCGGCACAGTTGTCCCCCAAAACAAGCCTCCGCAGTGGTATGCCGAGGAGTTCGGCGAAAATCTTGCCAATTTATTTCATATGCTGGCTATCCCGGACATGTATAACTCCTGGTGGTTTCTCGGACTTCTCGGATTGCTTTGCAGCAATCTGATTATCTGCAGTATGGAGAGGCTTCCCGGAGTGTGGGGACAGATTCATGGTCACGGTCTTGATACATCCCTGAGCCGCCTCCAGAATATGAGGTTAAAAAGTGAGTGGCGAAGCGAGACTTCGTTTAAAAACAGTCTCTCCGAGATCAGTTCCAACCTTTATCAACGTGGCTGGAAGACCGTTCGCTGCAAGAGTGATGGCGGAACCTTACTCTTTGCCCAGAAAGGGGCCTACAGTCGAATCGGGGTCTATATTGTCCACGCCTCTCTTCTTGTTATTTGTATCGGGGCAGTTATTGGTCGGGTATATGGTTTTAAGGGGAATATTCTCATTCCTGAAACAGGACAGATAGATACGATCGCACTTTCAGGCACCAATAAAGTGATTGATTTTGGTTTTGCTATCCGCTGTGATTCCTTTGCAATTGAATTCTACCCCAGCGGTATGGTCAAGGAGTACCGCTCTCAATTAACCATTCTGGAGTCGGGAAAAGAGCTTTTTAGCACTGCAGTAGAGGTGAATTCACCTCTCACCTACAAAGGTATTACGTTCTATCAGTCAAGTTATGAAGGATATAACAATTTCATCATGACAGTGACCCAGCAGCTCACCGCTGAGACACAGAGTTTTAGTGCCCCTTTTCAGGAAAAACGTAGATGGCAGGAAAAAAATCTCTCTTTCGGGGTGATTAATGCTGAAGTTATGGGACAGTCCGTCCCACGTATGAAAATGTGGGTTTCTGATGGCATAGGAGCAGCCTCAGTCTTCTGGTTACAGGATGGAGCGTCTCTGATGCTTTCACTGAAGGGAGGCGACTACCTGTTCACGACGAAACAGATGTATGCAACTGGACTCCAGGTAAACAGAGATCCCGGTGTCTGGGTTGTTTACGGCGGATGCATGATGATGCTCACCGGTCTTCTTGTCGCCTTTTTCTGGTCACACAGACGAATCTGGCTGTTCCTGAAAGAGGAAGAAGACGATAGCTCCATTCTCATGTGCGGCAGTGCCAATAAAAACAGGCTCGATTTTGAAAAGAGTTTTAACAACCTGGCCGCACAACTGCAAAAATCATAGCTGCTCTCAATTAGTCCACCAGGTCGTTCACTGTTTGCTTTGCTTCTTCGTCGTCAAGCGTGTGAAAACTTCTTTCTCAGTAATATTTCCCCAAAGATAAATGCTGCCAGATAGAAAAAAACAGCACCGGCGGTAATCATACTTTCATGGAGACTGGGACTGTAGGCGTAATATTCCGGCAGGCCAACAACATTGTACTGATGATAATGGGGAATAAGTTGGCCCACAATGACCAGATCATAAAACAGTACAAATGAGCCAACCAGACAGGAGATGCCCGCAAGAGCAAGAATAGTGATATTTTTTCCACCCGTTGCCAAGATGAGAATCAGCGGAAAGAGCACGGTTAAGCCAACTTCCCCCAGCCAGAAATTAATAGAAAAACTTCCCCGTACAAGGAGATCCATTGCTTCAGGATTCTTTGTGAATATAGGAGAAAACCCGCCCATGACTTTCACTACGGTAAAATAGAGAAACCCAAAAAGCAGAATCATAAACAGCTTCCCCGTAGCCATGAGCGCTTTTTCTTCCGAATCATTTTCCGTTTTCTGACCATTTAACAATCTGCCGATCCAGCTGAAGAGAATAATTGCTGCACAACCAGTTATGGTTGAAAGTGACAGAAAATAGAGCGGCATATAGTTTTCACTCCAGAATCCTCGAGTACCAAGAATGGCCATATCTGAATTCATGTTCAGATTTCCCAGGGTCACTGTGGTGAAGGCGATAATAGCAAATATCCGCGCCCGTTTTTCATTCTTTAGAATCAGAGAGAGGAAGTTAAAAAGCATGAAGATTAGGTAGAGGCTGTAAATGGCGGTCTTCCACCAGATATTTGAGGAAGGGTGCGGAGAGGAAAATGCATTTACACCGACTCGCCAGGGATTCTCAAGCTCAAGAGTGATACACATAAGCCCGGTGGCCATGGTGACGATTGCAAGAAAAACTGCTCTTGGAATAATTGCTTTGAATATTTCCACCCTAAAGACCTGTCCCAGAGATGAAACAATGCAGATTCCGGTTGAGAGGCAGGCAAAGAAAAAATAGGGCGTAATCAGGAGGCCCCAGGGAACTTCTCTGGTTGTTCCAAAGGTATGGTGGTGACCAACCAGGAGCGAATGGAGACCAAATGCGAGGCCAAAGGCACTAATAAGGGCCAGGATAACCAGCAATGGCACAAGGTTTACGGAAGTTGACAATCCGTTATTTTCTGTTTGGGAGAGGTTCATATCAATTGTTTGTCTATTGAGTTTTAATTGCTGTACTTTACCTGTTTACATAAAAAACATTTGGTAAGGTTCCTCTTTCAGGCCGAAGTACCCAAAACACTTTTTCAGGAGTATGGATCAGCTTGTATGCATCAGTCTCAGGGTCAGTGAGATCGCCAAAAACCCGGACACCAGCTGGGCAGGCAGTAGCGCATGCTGTGGTTTTGCCATTGCTTTCTTTAAGCTTTGTATCGTAACAAAAATTGCACTTGTCAATGGCTCTGATTTCTTCGTCAAAGTATCTGGCATTGTAGGGACAGGCGGCCATACAGGTTTTACAGCCAATGCATTTACCAATGTCCATTCGTACAATTCCAGTGGTGGTATCCTTGTATGTTGCCCTTGTTGGACAGACCCGTACGCAGGGGGGACGATTGCATTGATTGCAAAGGATGGGCATAAAGACACGATCCCTTCGATCCGGAGTAATTGGGACACTCCGCTCCAGTATGGTTGTCCGGTAGCCATGGGCAGGAACACTGTTTGTGGCCCTACATGCGTCCATACATTTTTCACAATCTATGCAATGGCTTTCACGGATAACCATTGTGTAGTGTGGACTATAGGGAAAATCAGTACTGAGAAACCTACCGCCGCTCAGCGCTCCCTGAACATTTCTGGCGGATGTAAGAGAAAGAACTGTTCCACCCAGAAATACCCCCGTTATACACAGTCCAAATTGGAGAAATTGTCGCCGCTCCTGTGAAGGCAGACTCTCCACACCTTCATCGTTCAACTTCTTAAGATTTGTAATCTTCATTCAATCCTCATTTCATGGGGGTTACTATTCAGGCTCATCGTGACACATGCTGCAATCTTGACCGATTACCTTGCCGAATTTTGTTTCATGCTCATCATCGTGACAACGAAAACATCCATAGCCCTCATCAGCCATCTGATGACCAAGGTGCTGCCGATAGGTTCCCCAAGTTACCTTCATCTTAGGCCAGACATTGTTCAGATAAGCTTCCAACAGAAACGATCCCGATGCCTGGATCTCTTTTTCATGTGCAGCCACAAAATCGTTCCCATGACGTTTTGCCACCAGCTGCAACAGCTCCTCCACGATCTTCTCCGTGGCTTCATCCCTGCTCGTATACTCTTTCTGCAAAGCGGCCATACTGTCTTCACGTATTCCCTTTATAGTAGAAGTAATTTTTTTAGAATAAAGGCCAAAATCAATAACCTCCTCCAACTCA
>CAZDJE010000167.1:0-5180 GCA_964505715.1 uncultured Desulfocapsa sp.
TTGAAAGAGTTTGTCTGGTATTGATATTGCTGTTTTCATATGTAAGCCTTTTTTTTATTACCATGAGTATTGATGATTGTATCCATCATCTATATGTAAGTATAACCATGGTAGTACTGGCTGTCAAATTGAATTCTCTGAGAGCGGTGGGTGAGGCTGGAGCCTTGTAGCTCTCCCTCTGTCCTGTTGGTAGGTCACTGATATTCCAAGGATAACTTCCATGTGGTAATAGGAGGTTAAATAGGAGACTATTTGAAAACAGGAACTAGTGGAGGATAATCCCACGTTCTCGGAGTTCGTTGATGATCTCATTGACACAGTCGCGTAGTGGTCGGGTGCCAGTGTCAAGGGCAATATCTGGATTTTCAGGCGCTTCATAGGGAGATGATATACCAGTATAATTCTTAATTTCCCCAGCCCTTGCTTTTTTGTATAGCCCTTTCACGTCACGTTCTTCACAGATTTCAAGAGAACAGTTGCAGTAGACCTCAATAAGATTTTCGGGGCCAATAATTGTCTGCACTCGTTCACGATCTGCTCTTAATGGGGAAATAAAAGCGGTGAGGGAGATAACTCCGGCATCTAGAAAAAGATTTACCATCTCAGCAATACGACGCATATTCTCACTACGATCTTTCAGGCTGAATCCGAGGTCACCACACAATCCATGTCGAACATTATCACCGTCAAAAACATAGGTTCTGCATCCCATCAGGTGCAGCCTTTCTTCAACGGCATGAGCCAGGGTTGATTTTCCAGATCCGGATAAACCGGTAAACCAGAGATTGATACTCATATGGCCGTTGAGTGTCTCGCGGCGCGGACGACTGACAGCTGCTCGTTGTCTGATGACGTGTGGGGATTTCATATGTCAGCCTGAAGGGTGAAGGTTTTTAACAAAACATCTTCTTCAAATAAGGCAACAAAATATCCTTGATTTCAGGATGTTCAAGAGCAAATGCTAAATTAGCCATCTGGAATCCAGCCTTATCGCCACAGTCAAATCGGGTACCCTCAAAACGGTATCCAAAAATTGGTTGTTCTTCGAGGAGCTGGGACATCGCATCGGTAAGTTGAATTTCACCACCGGCACCTTTTCCCTGCTGGCCAAGGATATCAAATATCCTGGGAGTCAGGATATATCTTCCGATAACAGCCATATTCGACGGGGCTTCGTCTGCTGAAGGTTTTTCCACCATTCCTTTCACTCGAAAAGTTTTCTCTGATGCTTGATCAGCATCAAGAATACCATACCGCGAGGTTTCCTCTTTCGGAACTTCAATAACCGCTACGGTGGAGGCTCGTAGTCGATCAAATTCTTTTATCATTTGATGGAGAACAGGGGTCTCACTTTGAATAAGATCGTCGGCAAGAAGAACTGCAAAGGGCTCATCTCCAACAATATCCCGTGCGCACCAGATGGCATGACCAAGCCCTAGAGGTTCGCTCTGTCTGGTATAAATAATGGTTCCAGATTCGGGGACAAGTGATTCAATCTCTTTTAGCAATTCGATCTTCTGGCGTTCTCGCAGTGTCTCTTCGAGCTGAAAGGAACGATCGAAATGATTTTCAAGAGCGCCCTTACCACTGCCAGTAACAAAAATAAGCTGCTCAATCCCAGAGGCCAATGCCTCTTCGACGGCATATTGAATAAGAGGCTTGTCAACAACGGGCAGCATTTCCTTGGGCATGGCCTTTGTAGCTGGTAGAAAGCGGGTACCGAGTCCTGCAACCGGAAATATAGCTTTTTTGACTTTCATTAAATCACCTGGATAATGTTACGGGGAGTATTTTATAATTCTTCAAATTAATACTACTGTATTTTAATCCCATACAGAATATTTTCTTATTTTTTCAAAGAAAATTTTCTAAAAATGGAGATATACCGCTTCACTTGCTGTTCTTCAATGTTAATTTGGTTTTACAAAACTAAGCACTATAGAAAATAATTGCATTAGAGTAAATAGGTAGTAATACCCATTTTATCATAATATTTTGCTTGCTATTATCCTATGATTTACGGTTTGATTATAGGAGGCATTGTTTACTTCACGTTTATTAAGGAAAAATAATGAAATACCTCTTTATGATTCTCGCGTTGGTCGCTCTGAGCTCTGTGGTAACCCTTTATTATCTCTGGCCATCGAACACTCCAAAGACCCAACATGCCGCCCTTAGTGTCAATGGGCATATGATTTCTCAGCAAAATATTGATGACCAGGATCTTAAGCTTGGGTACCATTCAGGGGGGGCTGAAAGTTCTGTTGATTCTCTTGTGACAAGGCAACTTTTGCTTGAGGAGGCTCAGCGTCTGGGGATTGATAAGGAAGATGATTTTCGTAGGGCACTCAAAGATTACTATGAACAGTCTCTGATCAAGGTTCTTACAGATCGACAACTGAAATCAATTGTAGTGAAAAGCAGTGAGGAAGATATTGATAGGTACCTTTCCTGTTCTGGCAAAATGTTTACGTTTACAAGGATACCGCTGGAAAATGGAAATCCTTTAAAAGAGCAGGCACGACAGAACAGTGTCCTTTTTGATGATCTGTCAGACTCGCTGCGTTTGGCTCTTGCAAGCTTGAAACCAGGTGAGAATGTTGTTCAGTTCGAAACCGGAACAGAAGTCAGCATGGTTATATTAGATAAAGTTGTAACGGCTGAAGGGTTTGATCCCATCATTTATGATCGAATTCTGATTAGAGAGCATTTAGATGATTATCTAAGAAGCCTTGAGATAGATCGTTGGATAAACAGCCTGCGCAAAGAAGCGGCAGTTGTTGTGTATGATGAGGACAAGAAGAATGACTAGGAATCGATATAAACGTAGGAATTATTTTATTAAGAAAAATTTCCAGGGAAAATTGATTCTCGGATATTTTCTTTTTATGGTTGTTGGCTGTCTCGTATTTGCTGTGATGTTAGCAATTTTATCTGCCGACAGTATGACCATGGTGTATCAGGATAATGACCTGAGAATAGGGCAAACGCCTTTTATGCTGATTAAACAATTAATCACTGCTCATTGGATTGCCATCATTGCAGGAAGTGTCATTGTTGTTATTGGTGCAATGGTTATTACCCACAGACTTGCAGGTCCCATGTTTCGTCTGGAACGGGCCGTGGATAACATGGTTGATGGTCAGCTTAACGATGTTATCTATCTGCGGGAAAAAGATGAGGGAAAAGAACTGGCAGCAAAACTGAATCAGTTCAATAGTAAATTGTCTGATCATATAGGTGAGATCAGAAAAAAATCTCAAAATATAGAGGATCTCTTAGTACACTCTTCTTCAATTGAACCGTCAAAAACGGCGCTTGAAGATTGTGCTTCTATCAATAATTCAATTGCCCGACAAAATCAGGCTATCCAGGAGATTGTCGGGATATATCAACTTCTTGATGAGTAGATTAAATTTTCCAATTCTACTGTTTTTGCTCTGCTTGCCTGGACTCGCCGGTACTGTTCAGGCACGAGAATTCAAAAGCAGATACGCAACACTTTCGTATGCCGATAATCAGGTGTTACGGGAGTTTAATAATAATCTGCGGATGAACAAGAAACTTCGGTATTCAATACGAAAGAAGAATGTGCTTACCGTGGCCGACGAGGTGCTGGCAAAGGTAGATATAATAATTGAGAAGGTTCAGGTTGTACTTGATATGTTTCCAGGCAAGTACCATATCCGCCTGGTTGTTGTCCCCGATTCAAGCGACGTTGCCCGTATTTATAAAAAGAAATATGGGAAACGAGTCGACCACATAGCGTATTATTCACTTTCTGAAAAAACAATCTATATCTCAGCGGATGATGCCAGTCTGCGAGTCCTTGCCCATGAAATAGGGCACTCCGTTGTTGATCATTACTTTAAAGTCCGTCCTCCCTACAATATCCATGAGTTGATGGCCCAGTTTGCGGAAAAGCACGTTGCTGATTAAGGGATTGTAACTCTTTCTGCATGGTAATAATTTGATCTATAACCGTTTTTTGCTGTGGTGTGAGTTCCCTGAATCTGAAACCATGGATGTGTGTTCCATCCCGTGTTGCAATCCAGAGATGTTCAGTGCTGACTTCCGTTGCTGGGAGTGATGATGGATATTCAGTAGTGTCCAATAATATTTCAGTGAAAAATGTGGATTCCAATGTTTCGAGCTTTGGAATTGAAGCCATAAAGCCGCTTTTGGAAATATTCGTGATTGTTCCTTTGAGCGGCTTCTCTTTTTTGGAGGTGTAGCAATGCATGGGGACAGAAACATGATACCTGGTGTCGCTGCGTATAATGTTGAGAGTATCAAGTAGCCGAAACAGGTTTGCTAGAAATTTACTGGGTACGCCGTATGAGTCACGGTTTTTATGAAATCTGAAACTGTACCGTAAAAGATCCAGAATAAAGAAAGACGCAATAAAATAAGATACTAGGTAGATAACGAAAATCAGAAAGAGAGTGGATTCTGTTAACTGATAGATTGGGCCTGCAATACTGATACAGCCGAAAATAATACTGAGGCTAATGATAATTTTCACGGTGGTTTCGCGCCCGAAGCCATGGCGCATAAAAATATGGTGCAAATGACATTTATCTGGATGAAACGGACTCTGTCCCTGAATGATTCTTTTAGTCATGACTGTCAGGGTGTCGGTGATGGGTACGGCAAGAATTAACAGTGCAGCAATGGGAGGCATGCAAGCTTTCTCCCCTTGAGTCATACCAAGTGCCATAAATGCCAAGGTGAACCCAAGTGAAAGACTTCCGGCATCTCCCATAAACAATTTTGCAGGATACCAGTTATAACGAAGAAATCCGAGGGTGGCCCCAGCAAAAGCAAGATTCAGAAGCAGAAACATCTGGTTTCCTGCAAAAGAGGCATGGGCGGCAAGGATTAAAAAGGCCACAAAACTAATGCCACCTGCTAGTCCATCCAAGCCGTCGATAAGGTTGACCGAGTTGATCACTCCTAGCAGACAAAAGATAGTGATGGCGACAGAAAACCAGTACCCGGGAACCAGAAGTTCTCCACCTCCTAAAAGATCCCCAAAAGAAACAAGCCTGATATTGCTGAAGTAAATCAGTAATGAGACAGCAAGAATCTGGCCCATAAATTTCTGACGATGTCCTAATTCTTTTCAGTAGTGTCCGGTTAGGATTTTGCATGTTTTAAAATAATGAAATCTTCTCAAA
>CAZDJE010000168.1:0-5101 GCA_964505715.1 uncultured Desulfocapsa sp.
GTAGCCACGTTATTGAGGATAGCGGCATGAAATGTTTCCGGGAAACTTCAGTTTGTAATAGTATGAGTATTTAAATATTTACATTAATTCTCTATGCTGAATCTTATTTAACGGCCATATCCATCTTTCTATTGTATGTCTTTTTTATGGAAAAATGAATAGGTAATAATACCCAATCTTCATTTTTAGTGGTTTTTTTTGAGGTGGAATGGACCAATTGTGACAACGTTGTTTGCTGTTGGTGTAAAGGTGGTTTACGTTTGTTGTTTTTGGTGCTGCCAGTTTGTAGGTGGTTGTTTTCTGATTACGTATAAAGCTCAATCGTACAATTGGATTATGTTGGGATGCTGTTCCCTGCGGGCGAGGGCTCAAAGGTGTCAATATGTACCCTTTAAAATCGACAGCAAAGACGGCCTTCTACAACTTGTAATAATTTTGGGTTGTTATTCCATTATTGGTCTTTCTGGCTGGGGTTCTTGTGTGGTTAGCATTATTTGGGATGATTAGATCCTGCTTGAGGTGAGGAAATGAGAATAGTATTAACGGCATTACTTTTGGGTATGCCGTTCTTTTTTTATGGTGGTCCAGGGGCCCATGGCAGCAGGTCTTTCGTCGCATTGTGGGATTTGGGACATGTGCTCTTTTTTTCTCTAGCCTCGTTGTGGCTTTTTAAATATTTTCAAAATCGTTTTCCGGATCGATCCTTCCCTGCTGTTTTTATCAATGTGTTCTTGATAGTGTTGGTTCTTGGTTTGAGTGTCGAGGGATTGCAAGCGTGTTCTGATGATCGGTTACCGGATCTTATGGATATATTGAGAAACCAATTGGGATGCTTGATTACCGTTGTCTTCTTGTACCCCCGGAAGGGATACAAAAAAAACGTGTTTCGGTGTGTTGTTTTAGTTTTCATTAGTATTGCTCTGATTCCCTTAGTAAGGGGTGGCGTAGATGAGTGGGGTTCCCGAAATCAGTTCCCTGTCCTTTCCGATTTTGAAACAGCTTATGAATTTGACCGGTGGAAGAGTAATGGGAGGATGCGTATAGAAAAGGGTATTGCCATACATGGAAACCAGGCTTTGCGTGTGCAATTGACAACTGACCAATATTCCGGTGTGTCACTTGACTTTTTTCAGGGTGATTGGAGCGGGTTTAGTCGTTTGTCTTTTAGTGTTTATCTTCCTGAGGATGAACCACTGGAGATGATATGTCGTATCCATGATTCAGCTCATGCTAATCGATATAATGATCGGTTTAATAAGAAGTTTTTATTGAAAAAAGGATGGAATGAGATCAAAGTTTCACTGGAAGATGTAGCAAATGCTCCTCTGGATCGCTTGCTGAATCTTGCTGAGGTGGAAAAATTTAAGATATTTGTGATTGAGCAGGAGAGGGCGCGGGTTGTTTATTTGGATTTTGTTTATTTAGAATAGGGTTAAAAAATAGGTTTTCGGTTTGAGGTTTTCGGTTTTGGGAAAGGATGAAAAACTAAGGGCAAAAAAAGGTTTTAGGTCTTAGGTGTTGGGTTTTAGGTGACGGCAAGGGCAAGGGGAAGGGCGAGGGTAGGTCGATAAAAATCTGGCCTTATCCGATTATGTCATTTTACCAATTCGAATAGGCTGAATGTGGAGGCTTTTTTATCAAAAGTAAGTACTGTTTCGCAACCATGAGCCTTTGCAGAATGGGAAATTAAAAGATCTGAGAGATCATATTTGTTTCCTCGTGCGGTCTGCACGAATTTTTGCAAAGCTGAATGGTGTTCAAATTTTAAAATTGGCATTAGCATCAGATCACTTATTGACTCTAAAATTTCAATTCTTTGGATTTCGTAGACTGATTCTAAGACCCAAATCAAATCTAATACCACGAGAAAGGGAACAAACAGTTCGTCCTTTTCTGATTCAGTCTTTTTAAATATTTTGTAAACTTTTTTTGCCTGAAGCTCATCATCGCCTACCAGGAAACGAATTAGAATATTTGTATCAATCCCTCTCATTTGAATTTGTCCTTCATTCTATTTCTAATTGCATTATCTATGATTTCGAGAGTCACAGCCTTTTGATCAGGTTTGTGTAATTTACAGAAAATATCATCTACTTTTTTTGAGACAGGCCTGATTGTGGCTTCTCTGTTTTCTGTGAGTACAAACTCGATTTTATCGCCAGTTTGTAATTTGAGAGATTCTCTGATTTTTTTCGGAATGGTAAGCTGACCTTTTGTTGTGAGTGTTGCTATGGGCATGTTTTCTCCTTACTTAATTTATTGTCTTACTCTAGTGTAAGGCTATGATTGGTTGGCGTCAAGGGAAAGGGTCAAAGATCGGTTTTCGGTTTGGGGTATTAGGTTTTCGGGAAAGGATGAAAGGTAGGTTTGCGGTTTGCGGTTTGAGGTTTTGGGAAAAGATAAAAACTAAGGACAAGAAAAGGTTTTGGGTAACGGCGAGGACGAAGGGCGAAGGGAAAGGAGAAGGAAAGAAAAGGGCAGGTTTTAGGTTTGAGGTGTAGGGTTTTCGGTGACGGCCAGGGCAAGGGCGAAGGGAAAGGAGATGGGTAAGAAAAGGACCGGTTTTGGGTTTGGGGTTTTGGATTTTAGGTTACTGCAAAGGAAAGGGCAAGATAAAGGATAGGGTTTAGGTGTTGGGCAATTTAGGAATTCTAATGCCCATGTCACGAGCTGAGTAACGAGCTTTTGAGATCATGGATAAGCAGGAGTTGCAGCGTTTTGTGTGTCGTATGTTTTTGTTCAGTTCACTGCGTCAATCCTATAAGCCGAGATGGTCGTGGTGTAAACATGTTACCGAGCATGACTGGTATTGTCTAAGACTTGTGCTGCCCACTGATTAATGCTTTTTCCGCTGGCTTCAGCAGCAACTGCAACAGCGGCATGGATTTCTTTGGGAACCCTTAACATGAGGTTACCAGAATACGGTTTGTTGGGTTTCTGGCCAAGCTCTTTGCAGGCGGCTAAATAATTGTCAACTGCTTCATGAAAGGCTGTCTCAAGCTCTGTTACTGATTATCACTGAAGCTCAGACACTGCTCGTGTCGTTCCGGACTCAGAGTCTTCGCGTACCTGATCCGGAATGCTTACGAAAGAAGGAGGTGATTGCAGCCCTTATTTTCTCACCTGAAACATACCATTGAAACGATAATGCAATTATTGTATAATGGGTGTGTTTGGCAATTAATCAAGAGGGAGGTGCATAAATGATGAGAAGGCAGCAATTACAATTTCTATTTTCCTGGTTAAACAACAAAAATCGTAAACCCCTAATTGTCCGTGGTGCCAGGCAGGTCGGGAAGTCGACACTAGTCGAGTTGTTTGCCAAGGAGTATCAGAGAAAACTCTGTAATGTTAATTTAGAACGTTATCCGGAATTATCGTCAGTCTTTTCAGGCAAGGACCCAAGGGAGATACTGCAGCAAGTCGAGTTTTTGCCGAATGCTAACAGTATAACTGAAGATACTATTTTGTTTCTTGACGAAATACAGGCCGTTCCCGAAGCAATTCCTGCTTTACGTTATTTTTATGAAGATATGCCTGATTTTCCAGTCATTAGCGCAGGCTCATTGCTGGAGTTCGCATTGGCCGACCATACCTTTTCCATGCCTGTGGGAAGGATACAGTATTTACATATGGGCCCTATGACTTTCAGTGAGTTTCTCTTAGCAATAGGTGAGGAACGTCTTCATGATTTCATTCTTCAATATCAGGCTGGGCAGAAAATTGGAGAAGTAAGTCATCAAAGGTTATTACAGTTGCTTCAGTCTTATTATTTCGTTGGTGGGATGCCTGAGTCGGTTGCTGTTTTTGCCGAAAGTCATAGTTATAAAGCTGTAAGCGAAGTCCATAGCTCCATAATTGAAACCTACCGCGATGATTTTCCCAAATATGCGGGTGCGAGAAATTTAAACAGAATGCTGAATGTATTTAATTTTGCGGCAAGAAATGTTGGTACAAAAATTAAATACTCCAATGTTTCAGCTCAGGATCAGAGCGTAACAATCAAAAAAGATATTGAACTATTGGCGATGGCAAGGGTGGTAGGCAAGGTTATTCATAGCAATTGTTCCGGTTTGCCATTACAGGCTGATATCAAGGAGCGGGTGTTCAAACTGCTCTTTCTTGATATCGGTTTGATGAATGCTATTTGTGGGCTGGATTGGCGAAACTTGTCTCAAATGGATGAAAATAAGGTCATTAATCAAGGGGCTATTGCAGAACAATTTGTGGGACAACATTTACAGGCAATGCTTGCCGACAAGCCAAATCGTGAGTTGAATTACTGGTTGCGTGAGGGGAAATCATCTAACGCTGAATTGGATTTTGTTATTGGCTTACGAGGCAATATCGTCCCAATAGAAGTCAAATCTGGTGCCACCGGAACATTGAAATCATTACATCAATTTATGGGAACGAAGAATGCTGCACTTGCTGTCCGGTTTGATGCAAATCTTCCGAGCCAGCAGCAGATAGACACTGTCATTAATGCAAATAAAGAACGCAGGAGTGTCCGATACCAGTTGCTTTCGCTTCCCCTGTACCTGATAGAGCGTCTTGAGGCACTTATTTTTGAGTCCTAAGTACTGTTGATGAAAAGCAATATTTAATAGTGGTCTGTCCCGCATTGCTTCGGACTTGCTGGAAAAAGTATAAAATTTGTCGTTAAATATTAGGGTTGCCAAAGATAAAGGTATTACATATAGTACTAAGTATGAGAGTCCCTAAGATAGTCATAGATACAAACGTTATAGTATCAGCAATGTTGTCCAGCAAGGGGGCAGCATTTAAGCTCATTTCATTAATTGGCAAACAACATTTCGACTATGCTGTGTCAGTTCCTCTGGTGATAGAATACGAAGATGTATTAAAAAGAAAGAATTCAAAAATAATGATAAGCCAAGAGGCCATTGATAACATACTTGACAGACTATGCTATCATGCAGATTTAAGGGAAATATTTTATTTGTGGAGGCCCTTCCTAAATGATCCCAAAGATGATTTAGTTCTTGAGTTGGCAGTAGAATCAAATTGTAATTCAATTGTTACTTTCAATTTAAAGGATTTTAAACATATTGAAAAATTTGGATTAGAAGCAATAACA
>CAZDJE010000169.1:0-5032 GCA_964505715.1 uncultured Desulfocapsa sp.
ATTAGAGAATTAAAGCGATAATTACTCGGCCCTGAGCAACAGTTATCACGTTGATAACAAGGGAAATATATAGTGAAACAAATCACAGCATTTGCAAGAACATAGCCAAGCACACACATTTCTGGTGATTTCAGATGAAATCCAAGAGCAAAAGAAGGATAATCGGATAGAGCTTCTCAGGGAACGTCTCGACAATATTCTTGATCGAAAACACGAACTGGTTACTCTTACCGAACTGATCAACTGGGAGTTTTTCGAGAACAAACGGGGCAGTTATTACAAAGGAAATTATGGTTAGCCAAAAATACCTATTTGACTTATGGTTGGTTTAAACTATTTGCAGCATGCGTTTGGTTTTTCTGATGAAACAGTGATCAGTAAATAAGTTCCCCCCCCCATATTGGCAGTACTTTTGTGGTGGAACATACTTCCAGAACAAATTTTCTATAGACCCGTTTTCCATGAGCAGGTGACGCAAGAAAATTGGTAAAAAAAGATGTGAAATATACAAAACAAGCCACCTGCAATCTTTCATCTACAGTAATCTTCCAAGAACAGTAGTTGCCTCATACTCGTCAATCCTAAACAGTATATTGATTGCTACATTGCTGTAGAGTACAGACTTAATTATAGTTTTTTCTGGGACAATCTAGCAACAATAAAGCAACAAACAACGAACCCATAAATGCCTGAATCAACAAACATAGAGCTCATATTCGAAACAGACAAAGGACGTTTTCTTCTAAAAAGAAGCGAATAATCACTCTGAACAAGGGCTCTTCCAAAAGGCGGCCATTGCCTCTACAATCTCCTGTGGATTGTTGCTCAACTGTTGATGGGCTTTTCCGTAATGAGAGAGAATCTTTTTGGCACGTTTATGGTTACCGGAACGCGCATGCAAATCGTAGAGTTGCCTGGTGAGTTCCGTATCTAAAGGAAAAAATTGAAAGACGGTTTCAAGCAGTTGGGTTTCTTGCTCGACTTTTCCCTGGTCATCAAGAAGAGAGGCCCAAACTTTAGAAGAATGAAGAAATTCCTGTTCGACCTTCTCCTGAAACAGGCCAGTTTCTCCCAGATTAAAATCGGTAATCCCTACCTCACCCCAAAGATTGAAAGCATTGTGGAAACTGTTACCTGCCTGCCACATCTTTCCCTGTTGGGCGTGAGCCCTTCCTTGTTTAGCATGTTGCAGAAATTGTAACACATCAATACGGCAATTTTTCAGTTTTACAATGCCTTGCTTGAGCATCAGATATTCCAAAGGTTTTATCGGCGAGACAAGCTGACTCAATTTTTTCCTTGTTTGAGAAATGAGAACATCAAGGCTGGAACGCTGTCTCTCAGGGCTCTTGTCAGGCCAGAGTTGGAGAGATATGACGGACTGACTTATTTGAAGACCAGGGCTGGATATGAGGGTATAGAGGATCTGCCGTTCACTTTCCGCCAGTTCCAGGATATTACGTTGCTGTCCTCCAGGAATACTGATCGTCAAATCACTGAGAAGCCGAATGTCGAGAAGAGGGATAAGGTCGCCGTTTTTAGCTATGCCCTTGTGCAATTTTTCAGACAGGAGCTTTTGGGCATATTCAGCCTCAATATTATGGCATACTGCCAACTTCAAGACCGGCTCCATAACCTGTGGCATAAAAGAAAAGAAGTGGCTGTATCTATTCTTTTTCAGACAGTTAAGGCACTGTTTGATATCTTCCAGAACGTTATCATATTTTTCTCCTGCCTGTAATCGCATCCAGGCTCGATGGGCATAAATACTGACTCGCTGGAATTCTTCTCCAATTTTTTCGGAGATGATCATTGCCCTATCAAAGTGTTCCTCAGCCTCTTCCATCATTCCGAGTTGGGCAAAGGCGGCTCCAACAATCTGATGATTGAGGGTGACAAAGGCATTGCCCCCGACCTGCTGTCGTAATTTAAGAGATTCCTGAATAGCTCCGAGGGCTTCTTTTTTCTTTTTCCGCAAAGCAAGGATGAGGGCATGATAATGGAGTATTTGACTACGCATGTGAGCCTTTGAAGCAGCGTAACTGCTTCCCAAAGCCTTATTAACTAAACGTTCAGCAGTGTTGATATCATTTTCTGCCAATGCCGAATCAATATCCCAGACATAAAGAAATGGGCCGATGACACTTTGAATAACCACATCTTGTTCCGCCACTTGTTCAAGGGCCAATTTTTGATTACGATAATTGTTAAAGTCACCGGTCATCTCCAACAGGTTGACCTGTAGCAGCTGCAGAAACAGTTTATTCAACGTTGACACTCGGGGGTTAATCATCAAAGGGAATGACGCTTCAACTTCTTCACTACAGCCCTCCCAGTCACCGACAAAACCATAACGGTATGCCCGGATGAGACGGATGGAGACTGTCATGTTATCTAAACAATTTTTCCTGCTCAAATTCAAAGCCATGGTGTCATACTGTTCCACTTTTTGCATATCCGATTGCAGGAAACAATGACCAAGAGCGAGAACATGAGCAATTCTTAGTTTGAGAGGAAGAGAAAGGGTACTCTGTTTTCGAGAGAATATATTTTCCAGGTCAGGCAGGTATTTCTCCATCAGGTTAAATTGACCATCAATAATGACGTGAAATTCGACCAGCTGGCTGTTTGCAAGGAGCAGCCCTAGTTCATTTTTCTGATCGGCAAAAAGTGTCTGTGCTTTGATCAAATAAGGTAAAGCTTCCGAGGGAAGAGAATCCAGAAGGCAGGTGCCGAAATAGTAGCTGAGCCAGGGATAGTTAGTAACGGTTTCTTCTGGAAATGTTGCCAGTATTCGATGAAGTGTTTTAATCTGGTTAAGGTGTAGAAGGTCAAAACCGAACTGACTTAGGATCTCTTCGCTGAGAGAAATGTCAGCACATTTAATTGCGTAGTGTAGCGCCCGCAATGGTTCCAGGCAATGCAAGTGGTATTGTACTGCCTTGCGAAAAACCATCTTCTGCGATGCTATGGGCAGTTGTTTTTTTGCAAGGGGAAGCAAACTCTCACGAAAGAGGTGATGAAAGCTAAAGATCCCCCTTTCCTCATCAATACATCGGAAAAAACGATTATTTTCCCTCAAATTTCTGCCAAGTCTTTCTCCGGCTTCTTGTCCCAAAAGATTACAGAGTAATGCCATGGGGATTTCCTCAAGAAGCACCAGCTGTAATATTTCAGGGATCCGTTCTTGGGAAATCCCTCCCAGGACATCTTGTAAAAAAAAATCTGCAAGATGAAGCCGGATATCGGCAGGAGCGAGAAGACATTCATTCTGAGGGCAGACCTCCCCTATTTTTTCTCTATGTAAGGCGGCTAGTACTAAGCCTGTGATCCATCCTTCCGTCTGTTGTTGGAGCTTTTGTATTTGCTTGAAAGACAATGCCAAACCGAAGAGAGATTGAAAGAGTTGGGCACTCTCTTCAAGGGAGAAGTCTAGTTCGCTGTTCTCGACCCTCAATGAGGGGACATCGAATCGTTTTACTTGAAGAACACTTCTCACAGAATGACGTGAGACAAGGATCCATTGCATCCAGGATGGGGTGTGCTGGATAAGAGAGATGAGCAGAGCCGCACTTTCCCCAGAACCCTCAATCAGGTGGAGGTCATCAAGAACCAGCAAGAACTGGTGTCCCCTAACATTACAGATCTCTTTCGCTAGCATTGTGCCAAATCTTGATGCTTCACTGGGATGAATAGCTCCTTCCGTAAGAGCTGCTGCAACGTTGTCTGATTCGTAACCTGGAAGTCTTTGTAAGAGAAGAGTAACCAAAACATTCAGGAATGCGATCGGATCTTGATCCTCTTGACCTAGCTGACACCACCCGAATGAGCAACCGGCATCCTGGGTATACTGCTGGGCGAAAACTGACTTTCCTGAGCCTGCTGGCGCTTCAATAACTAACAGCTTTCTCTTATATGCTTGCAAATGTTTCAGTTTTTCATGCAAATTATCCCGCCACAAAAGTTTTTGGGGGGTGACAACGGGAGGGCTGAGTTTATAATCTGGAACATTATACAGCTTGAAAGAAGAAGATACTTTTATAGGGTGTTGGTAATCATTCATTATGTTTCCGTTTATAATGGCATAATCTATTTCGAGAGATGTTTCTGTAGGAAATATACAGTTGAGCTCTAATTCGGATATCTGATTACAAGGGAAAAGATATCTACCAGAGCTTGACTCAAGTAGTATCCCAACAAGAGTACACGCCAGTAGCAATCTCTCCAATTTCAGAGAAAACTGGTTTCACCCTTTTTTGCCCCATGTTTTGTTGCCGGCTCGTTTAGGATTCTTTTGGAATTGTTCATTTCATTCAAAAAAACAATTACCTATCGTACATTTGCAGTCGTAGACAGATTGATAGTCACTATTGTGGATAATGGCTCTGGCCGTAGCACTGAAAACTGACTCAATAACATTTAGAAATTGTGCACAAGTAGGAAGAAGAGCCAATTTTACGAGCAACGTACTTTCTGGTTTTCTAAATTTGGGCCCATTAATTTCTTCAACTCTTTTTTGTAATTTTTGGGATGCATACCAAGAAAAATAGATGCATTCCTGCTCTGAATATACTTTAATCAATGTTTTTAGCAACTTAATCATCTCGGTAGTGTTTTACTTTCTAAATTAAGATGAGTGATTTGATTTGTAGATAATTCTAGAGTTGCTGTAATAATAAAACTCCCTTACTTTTTTGCCATTGAGGTACTGTCTTTATCATACCAGTAAGAACTAAAGATCTACTACCTTGCATTTTAATTGAAAGAGGTCGTACTCATCTATAGATGAAAACTTTTCGTTCTCTTTGAGATGTGACAAGATATTTTGGATTTCATGTGTTTTTTCAATATACTGAGAGGAGTTACTCGTTAATGTTGTTCTTGCCTTTCGGTATTTGTATCCAGAGTTGGCAATTATTCTTTTTAAAGCATGACAGGAGATTGGCATATGGCAATCAGCCATTACTTACAAGATATTCTTTTGTCTCCATGTTGTCGTATTAAATCCTCAAGGGAGGGGACGGACGAAGAT
>CAZDJE010000170.1:0-4985 GCA_964505715.1 uncultured Desulfocapsa sp.
GGTGCGAAAATCGCGCATGGAGAGATCCTGCTTTTTACGGATGCTGATATTATTATGGCACCCTCCACCCTTACTCTGGCCGTGTCCTATTTTTCACATGAAAACTTGGATCACCTCTCCTTGATCTTCCGTAACCTGGCAGCAGGAGGTCTTCTGAATGCTATGGTCGTGGAGGCCTTAGGCGGTCTTTTTCTGCTTTTCAGGCCCTGGAGTGTGAGAAAAAAAAGAAGTAAAGCATTTATCGGTGTCGGGGCCTTCAATATGATCAGGGCCAGCGCCTACTGGAAGCTGAATGGGCATGCCGCATTTAAAATGCATCCCGTTGATGATATTATGCTTGGGAAAAAAGTGAAACAACAGGGGTTCGTTCAGGACTGTCTGCAGGGTGGCGATCTGGTTCAGGTCAGATGGTATGAAACCGTTACTGCGATGGCTAATGGTTTGCAGAAGAATATTTTTGCACTGTATAATTATCGCATCAGTTTCGTTGTACTTGCTCTTTTGACAATTATTGCTTTGAGTATTGTTCCTGTTTGGGGAGTGCTGATGGGTCATGGAATCGTTCGGTTACTATTTGGAGCGTCGGTTTTGTGCCGTATTGTTGTTTTTATCTGTAATGCCAGAGGGATGAAATGTTCTGCTACTCTGTTTCCCTGGTCGTTACTAACACCTTATCTGACCGTTGCTATTATAATAAAGGCAGTGTCAACAACCATCAGGAATAGGGGGATTGACTGGCGTGGTACGCACTATTCACTTGAAGACTTACGCAAAGAGGATTCTCTGCATTCATGGCGATAAGTAATTATAATAAAAAGGAAAATAATGTTGGGACTGCTGTCGGGATAGTTGTTGAATGGTAGGTGTGAAAAGCTGGCTTCTGAGCTAAGTTATTTGCTGAATTCCTGAATGTTTTTTTTCTTCCTTATAATATCCTGCAGCAAAGTAAATTGAACTAGAGCTTTCTTCAGGGTATCTTCCGGTGTGTTACATTTAAAGTAGAGTCCTCCCTGTAGGTAGTCCATAAAAAAACGTAGTCCCAGTTCGTAGGTGATTGCTTTTAAGCCATCGTAAATCAATGCTCTGTCACTTGATGTAAGCAGTGGCCCGACTGCTTTAAAGTATCCTGTAAGAGTTGCTTCACAAAAATCCAGATCGAATAGAACCTCATCAAGTCTGCTCTCCTCGCCACTCCTGTTGCAGGCGGAACGGAGGCAGTCTCCAATGTCATGTTGCAGGAGCCCAGGGCCTACGGTGTCGAGATCAATAAGGCTGACAGCAAGATCACTTTCCAAATCAAAGAGGACATTGGCAATTTTGGGATCACCATGGATAATTTTGATAGCTGATTTTTCTGTTGCAACTGTTTGTGCAAGAAGCAATGCATCTTCCCTCTGTTGGTTTATGATATTTCGGCAAAATAAATCATCGTTAGGGCTGCTTTTTAAACTCTTCTGGCTGATCTGCTCATACTGTTTGAGGTACTTCTCAAGGTCATGGAATCCCGGTAGGCTCATCTCCATTGTAGAAGTCTCAAGAGTGTCAAGTCGTTTGTGGAAATGGCCGAGTGCCCAGCCCGTTTGTTCCGCCTGGAGTAATGTCTCTGCGTGAGAATGACAGACGCTGTTTTTAATATAGGAGAGAGCCCGCCATACTGCTCCCTGATCATCATTGACAGATAAAGAACCATCGAGTGCAGGAATAAGCACAGCATCTTCCCAGCGCTGTGGGCTTGTGGGCGAGAGTGACAGAAGATGATGGCTGAAGAGCTGAAGGTTCTTAATCAGGATCAGCGGATTTGGGAAGACTTGGTCATTGATTTTTTGCAGTACAAAGGATTTTGTCCCGCAGCGGATTAAATAGGTATCGTTAATATTCCCCTGGCCAAGAATGGATACAAGTGCGTTGTCAGGGGAAGGACAGTAACGCGAGATGATATTTTCTGGCGGGTGAGAAACAGTCATGATGCTGGCTTTTCCTCGGATGCCCGCCTGTAGTGAGAACTCCTTCTGAGAAAGGGCCGTTCGACAAAATGATAGGAACAGGCTGAAGTAATAAGAATAGCAAGGACCAGAAGGGTAAAAGCGGGCCAGGGATGTTTAGTGAACAGGCCAAAGGCAGCGAAGATCTGAATAATGGGAAAGTGGTACACGTAAACACCATAGGAGACATCGCCATATTTCCCCCAGTTACCAAGGTATGGAAGGAAGAGGGAAAAAGATACAACTGCAATGGAGAGTGCCAGTGGATAGAGAATCGGTGCAAAGACAACTCCCTTACAAGCGAGGAAGACAAGGGCCGGCAGCAGCAGTTTCCAGTAATGTTTTTTGAAAAATGTGTAGTAGAGATAGATTCCACCACCGCCAAGGAAAAAGCCCAGCTGGCCCGGGAGCTGTTTTTCAAGTTTGAGGTAGAGCTCCACTCCTGTGGTTTGGTAGAGCTGTAAAAATAGAAGTGAATAGGCAAAGGAAGCGCCATAGAGCAGCCCAAGAACGAGCCATTTTTTTCGCCCCTGGAGAAGGAAAAAGATGAGCGGTACGGAAAGATAGAACATCACTTCTACCTTGATTGTCCAGAGTGGTGCGTTGATAACAGACAGCGGGTTTGCAGAAAAGACCCCGCTGAGATCAGGCTGCAGAAAGTTTAAAAAAGTAAGGTTGGAACCAAGGTAGCGGAACCATTCAGCTGAAAAGAGTAGACCCGTTCCCGGTGCAATAAAAAGTGGCAGCAGAAAAGCAGCGAAGAGCACCACCGTCAGGTAAGCAGGATAAATACGGCGAAACCGTTTGTTTAAATAGGAGGAGAGGCTTGAAGAGCGAGAGTAACTTCTGAAAATTAAGAAGCCGCTGACCACAAAGAAACAATCAACCGCAAGCCCTGAATTAAAGTAGTGCTCCAAGGGAGAAAAATCCTGGATCGCACTCACCGTGGCAAGGTGGGCGAAGCAAACACTGAAGGCCAACACTAAACGCAGGAGGTCAAAGTTGTTTTTGTGAGAAATATCTACCACAGGGGTATCCGGGAAAACGTTACTTGTATAAAAATCCGGCTTACAGTTCTTCACCGGTGTGAGTTTCTCACGGGATAATACTCGATTTTAAAAGAATGTGCTCTTTGAACTGGAAGCAAAACAGCGCCTGATCAGGATTGATCAGGCGCTGTTTTGATAATGATGCTGTTGCAGGTGTGACTTATAACTGTTTGACACCGTCGTCACTGATATAGCGCTTTGCCTTTCGTTTCAGTTTAGCGTCCCCCTGTACTTTTTTAAAGAGGAAGGGGTAGCCTTCACGATGCCATATGATCTTCTCGGGGGCGTATCCCCACTCTGTTACTGCAGCAAAACTGGCGTTATAGCTGCGGTGACATTTAGGTCCCTGACAGAAAAAGACTACGGTTGCCTGATCCTTTGCAATGCCTTTATCCGCAAGAGCTTTGTCCAGTGACTCGGGATTTAGAGTATTCTCTTCCTTACCTTTTTTGTTGTAAATCAGCAGGACAGCACCGCTTACGGTCCCTTTTTTAAAGAAGCTTTCAGGACGTGTATCCACCCAGAGAATATTTTTTCCTTTCTTTAAGTTTGATACCGCTTCGTCGGTATCCCAGATGGCAACGCCCCAGTCAAGTTTTTTGTAGGATTTTGCAAGTTGATCTGCGGGGATTTTTCCTTTATCAACTTCTGCTGCGACAAGCGGTGATGCAAGTGTGCAACAAAAGAATGCTAAAGCGATCATGGATAGGGGGGTAAACAGTGACTTGGTCATACAATCCTCCTTGGATTATTGTTGGTTATCTCTTTAGTGTAAATGATTCTACTCTGCTCTGAAGTGTGGTGGCAACGGATTCCAGTTGTTGGGCCGAGGCATTCAAGGCGATCATCGTTTCACTAGTGACCGTTGCCGAGTTACTGATATCTTCAATGTTTTTAGAAAAACCGGTGGTTGTCTCATAGGCACTGCTGGTGTTGTTGGAGATATCGTCAGCCACCGTAGCTTGTTCACTGACTGCACTTGTGATAACAAGTGAAGATTCTCGGACGAGCGCGATCACATCGGAAATTTTTTCAGCAGATTGAACTGCCTCTACCGTGAATTTCTGGATGTCATTCACATTTGCGTGGATATCTTTGGCGGTACTCATGGACTGACTGGCAAGATCTTTAACCTCCGAGGCAACCACGGCAAAGCCTTTTCCAGCATCTCCAGCGCGGGCAGCCTCAATGGTTGCATTCAAAGCCAGAAGATTGGTCTGGTCAGCAAATTCTGTGATGGATTGATTTGCTTTACCAATACTGATCACCACCTCATTGAGTTGTTGAAGAATTGAGGAGGACTCAAGCGCCACCTGTTTTGCTTCCTCCGTTGTCTGGTTGCTGGCATCAGTGTTTTCATTTATATCCCTAATGGAGAGAGACATCTTTTCAGTACCGTCGGCCACGACCTGGAGATTATCTGTTACCGATTCAAAGGAATGTCCCATTTCCTGCGCACGGCGCTCTATAATGTTGGAAGTGATTTCCAGGTCATCGGAGAGTTCGGTGACCTCCTGGGAGGTCTGCAAAAGATTATCTGCATTTGCACTTATTTCACTGATAATAGAGCTGATATTATCCGTGATGGCGGTAAGCGATTTACCTAGGACATCCTTGTCCGAGTAGACCTCAATCGGTATTGCCAGATTACCCTCCGCAATCGCTTCGGCCTGGCTGGCACGTTCCTGGATATGACCGACCATGGTGTTGAGCGCAGTTGCCATTTCGGTGAGCTCTTTGCTTGCCCGTATCTCAAGCGATGAAGAGGAGTCACCAGTGGCTAGCAGTGTTGAAAAGTCGATTACCTGCCTGATTGGGGCGATAATGCCTCTACTTACTGCAAGGTACGCAATAGCCTGGGAGAGGAGGACTATGGCAAGCGTGCTCAGGAGCCCAAAAATCCAGCGCTTTTGCTCAGCTTGCATAAATTCCGTGGCATCGCTGATCACGAGTA
>CAZDJE010000171.1:0-4981 GCA_964505715.1 uncultured Desulfocapsa sp.
TGGAAATCTCGGTAGTCGGAGAACACTGGACTCCGGTTTCGAAATTCTGAGTCTAAGCCCCCCCCCCCTGCACTCGTCGAAGCCGAGGTTGCTTTTGAAGTACTCTGATTTGACGAAGCTTTGGCCCCCCGGTTGCCGGGAAAACCCAATTTAATCCCGTCCGGTAAAGAACAGATTGGGTTGCAGGGCCAGACAGTTTCGCCAATGCTTATCTCAAATACCATCCGCCGGATTTAGTTCGATTTTGATACAATCGAGATACGCAACTTGCCCCGGAGTGTCCTGTTTCGTGAGACCGACATTGACCGATATTAAGCAGATGTTGCAAACACATGTCATGTATCACTCAGCAAGAGAGACCAGGTGATCAAGAACGTAAAGATTGAGAGAGACCCCAAGGAAACTTTTCCGTGCCGTATCTTTGTAACTATTCGTTTTCCTGTCAGATCATTGCAAAATTATACATGTAGCTTTTTTGGCGTCATTTTTGCAGGTTGCTAAAGTAATTAACAAAAGTTGTATTTTAACAACAGGAGGAAAGATTTGGCCTCTACTAACCTATTTCATGATAAAGAGTATACTACACAGTTGAGACGATGTGTCATTCTCGGGACGCCAAGTGAATCTTTTTGGTTGCAAACGATTATTGAAAAATACTTCAGTGCAACATTCATCATTCAAGCATATCATGAAATCGCCTGCCTCCCACCTACAGACAAAACATTACTTTTACTAGCAACCGACACTTTTCCCGGTGGATTGAGCCAGGAACTGATCACAACAGTTAAAAAGGATCTCACCCCCATGCTGACGGTATGCTTACTTGAGAAGATTGATCCCGAAACCGAAATCAGCCTGAGAGCCTCAGGCCTCACTTTCCTAGGGAGCTACTCTTTTTTTATGAAAAATGTAGAAGGGATAGTTGGTGAATTTTCAATGCAAATGACTGGAATCCATGAGGTGATTGTAGGAAATAAATATATTTTAAAGGCCAATGAGAGCGACCCGCTTTAACTGTAGGCTGATTGTTTTTTTCCGATTCATCGCAGCAAGCAGCTTCGCTTATTAGACAATGTATGAGAATGGTCTTTCTTTGATTAAGATAGTTCGGACTGAATACCCTCATATTGTGACTATTATGTTGACTGCTCTCTACGAAATGGATAGTACGCTCAAAGCGGTTAACGACTTTGGTATGTATAAATTCTTCCTCATGCCTGGCGACAGGGAGAAACATTTGCTGGCCTTGAGAAACACACTCTATTTATTCGGTACCCTATTGCAATTTCGTCATCATTTAATTCAATAAACATATTCAGGTGTTCCTTTACACTGCAAATCGGGATCATGATCAGAAAAAAAAAGACCGAGTACTATACCCCGGAAAACCAGGGTAAAGGCTTGAGATTATTCCTATGCGCAAAATGGTTCACCATAGCAGCATCCTTGCTTCTGGTAGGAATTATTGGTTTGCTACTCTCATTTAATTATCTTAATCAGAAAAAAATACAGAACCACACGTTGCACAGTAAATTGCTCGAACTGTCTGGTCGTGCAGATATTATTTCCTATTGTATCATGGAACGCCAGAACGATATCCATGAACTCGCTATATCGAGTGATGTGAACACTTTTTTTAACAATAAGGCGCTAGGGATAGACGAGAAGCACGGTCTCAAAGCTAATCGAGACTCCATAAAAAGAAATTTTCAGAATTTCAACGACTCGATTATTCTTGGGAAGGCGAGGTTCTTTAGTGGTCTTATCCTGTATTCAATGGCAGGTGATATTGTTGCTGAAATGCAATCTGATTCTTCTTTCCCAATCATTCTTCCAGCTTGGCAGAATTTAAAAGACAATTTGTCTGTCACGCCAAAAATTAAACTTGATAAAAATGGGCGAGGTTACCTTCTTTTGGCAAATCCCGTAGGTAACCTCCAAAAACCTGATGGATATATCATCGGCTTGGTCAGTCTGGATGCTATTGTCAACTTTTTTCTTAGCGAACACCTCATCGGCAATGTCAAGCAACCTGAAATAATTGATACCCTTCTTTTAAGTATAGAAGACCAAATGTCCTTTCTTGACAGTCCACCAGAATTACTTGCCGAGAAAATTCTGCAACAGGCCCGCACCACCTATGGAAAAATGTATAATTTCCGCAATGATGAAGAGTCTTCAAAGGCACATTTTTCTCTGGCGGAGAATCTTATTAATAATAAAAAAATAATAGTTTTTGCTGTCAATTTGCCGGTACAAAATATGGGGCTTATACGAATAGTCGAGCAGAATCACCTTATAAGCCCGCAAAGCCCTCTGTACAAGCTTTTCATCCTGGCATTTTTGAGCAGCACTGTTTTTTGTATTTTGTTTTTAGCCATGCAGTATCGTGTCAAAGCAAAAATACTAGAAATCAAGTTGTTTGAAACCGCTCAAAAGCATGAAGAAACTGAGAAAATAAATGCAGCATTAACCATAGAGGTGCGTCATCGGCAGGAGATTGAGCTTCAGGAAAATCGTGAACGTCTTCACCTGGTCATTAAGGCTACCAATATGGGCTTATGGGATTGGAGCATTCAAACCGGCGGCTTGATTATTAATGACCGTTGGGCAGGTATAATAGGCTATACGAAAGCGGAACTATCTCCGATAAGTATCCAAACCTGGTACAACGCTGTCCATCCCGAAGATAGAGAACACAGTCAATTGCTCCTGAAAAAACATTTTGCCCGAGAAACGGACTATTACACTTGTGAAGTTCGAATGCGCCATAAAAAAGGCCACTGGGTCTGGGTGTTTGACAAAGGTCAGGTGGTCGAATGGTCTGAGGATGGTCTGCCAATTCGTATGTCAGGGACCCATATGGATGTCTCTGCACGTAAGGATATGGCAATACGCTTACATGAAAGTGAAGCTAATTTTCGATCATTTTTTGAGACCATCGCGGATATTATTTTTGTCACGGGTGTGGAGAGAAATATTCTCTATTCCAATCCATCGGCTCAGATAAAACTTGGATATACGAGCGAAGAGTTTATTGAAAAGAAGGTTGTGGATCTTCATGGTGCAACGCAGGGAGTGGAAGCACATAGTCTTCTGTCTGCAATGTTCAGAGATGAGCGGCAAAGTTGTTCGCTTCCTCTTGTTTCCCGGACAGGGGCAGTTATTCCAGTGGAGACACAGGTATGGTCTGGTCAGTGGAACGGAGCTAAAGCTCTTTTTACTATTTGCAAGGATCAGACTGCAGAACAGGAAGCCAAACAAAGATTCGAGCGTTTGTTCCGCAAAAATCCTGTTCTGATGGCACTTTCAGATGTCAAGACAAGAACCTTTGTCGATGTTAATAATGTTTTTCTTGAGAATCTTGGGTTTTCTCGTGATGAAGTTATCGGCCAAACGGCAGATCAGCTCAATCTTTATGAAGACCCCGCAAAAGCAGCAGCTGTTATACAAGATTTGTTGACAACCGGCCACATTGTCAATAGGGGCATGACGGTGCGGTGTAAAAATGGTTTGGTGCTTGACGGTATGTTTTCTGGTGAGCTGATTAACAGTCAAGGCACAAAACAATTCCTGACAGTGATAGTCGACATCACGGCTTTGAAAAATGCTGAAAGGCAATTGCACCTGGCTAATGAGACTCTTGAAAAAAGGGTACTGGAACGAACCAGGACCGTTGAAGAATTGCATAGTAGAATGGTGATACAAGACAAGATGGCTGCTGTCGGTCAACTTGCAGCTGGAGTTGCACATGAAATTAATAACCCGCTAAATTATGTTACTACCAATTTTACCGTACTAAAGAATTACGTTAATGAAATGATCGAGATGATCGACAGATACCGCCTTCTGATCAAAACTCAAAACAGTATTGGAACTGTGGATAATGCCCTGCTCGTCCAAAAAGATGAGCTTCATCTGGATTATGTTATTGATGATATTCCAGCCTTGTTCGAAGAATCGGAGAATGGATTTGAGCGAATTGAAGATATAGTAAGGAGCATGCGCGAGTTCTCGTATATTGATCGAACAGAAGAATTTATCAGCTACAATCTGAATAAGGGGATAGAAGAGACATTACTCATCACCAAAAACAGCTACAAATATACATCTAAAATCTGTAGAGAATTTGGAACTATCCCGAACATATCATGTCTGCCAGAGCTCCTTAAGCAAGTGTTTTTAAACTTGATCGTCAACAGTGCCCATGCGATAGCATCACAAAAAAAACAAGAAAAAGGGCTGATAACTATTAAAACATGGCATGAGCAAAACGAAGTCGTATGTGAACTTTCCGATGATGGTCCCGGCATTCCGAAAGAAATACAATCCCGGATTTTCGAACCTTTTTTCACCACAAAAGCACCTGGTGAGGGTACCGGTCTTGGATTGAGTATCTGTTACGATATTATTGTCGGGAAGCATAAAGGCGAATTTATGGTCAACAGCCTCGCCTCGGGTGGAACAGCTTTTATTATAAAATTACCAATCCAGAGGTAATGTGAAGACAATTGTAAAAGATGGGGGAAGAGCATGATTAAAAAAAATTCATTTTGTAGACGATGTTAGCTCTATACTTGAGCCTTACACAAACCCTGGGCACGCCAAGCTGAAAATTTTCTGGCGTTTTATGTGAATTCTATTCTTTAGGTGATACACTAACTTAAGGATAGAGGTCGCATTGTCACAAATCTAACTAGCCTACACCTTTTTGAGCACCTATGAAAAGCATAAATATTCAATCACTTATTTATAGAAATTATTTCAAGAGTTCCCTCATTCCGATACTCGTCATAGAAATGACTCTGTTACTACTGTATTTTGGGATTAATTTCTATATTTCCGAAAGAAACCGCGCGACATTGCTGAATGAAGCGACAAAAAACATCAAGGAAATAACATCCCGGGAAGTTACCGGTATAAACAGGCAGTTGCTTGCAGTTACTGATCTGGCCTTGATTATGAAACATGACCATGAAGC
>CAZDJE010000172.1:0-4952 GCA_964505715.1 uncultured Desulfocapsa sp.
CATCGCCAGAGTAAGTACGATTTTTTTGAACATTTTTTTCTCCTGTAAAAATGAATATGGCTCCACAGAAACCTTCTGTAAAGTGCCACTTCTATCTAATGTAAAAATCGTTACCACGATCACCAGTCTGTAGCAAGACAATAACGCTGTAAGTTACAGAGCAAGCGAAAAAATCTTGACGTCTCTTCTCTACCGACTACAATGTAACTCAATGGAGACACGAACTATTTCCTTAATCCCTAATCCGTCTTTTCCTGAAACGAGGTCCTTTATGAATCCGATGGTTAAATCAGTTTTTATCACCACCGCTCTTCTTTCTTCAATTATTATACTAAGCTCATGCAGCAAAAAATCCGTTGTTCCTCCAGAGGGAACCGCCGCCGACGGCTCTGCAATGTCCGGTGGAACCAATATAAACTATCCGGCTGCAGGTACCTATTCGGAAACAGGAATGGCAGGAGAAGAATCCATGGACTCCACTGGTGGTCCCAATAGTGGAAACCTCTCAATCAACAACGGTGCCGATCAACAATCTGAAGAATATCGCCGCACCTATGGTCGCTCGTCAATGGTCTTCAGTCCCATTTATTTTGACTTTGACCAGGCTGGAATCAGTTCAGAGATGGCCCCCATCCTGAGTGTCAATGCCACCTACCTGAAAGATACACCCGGTGCAGTGATCGTTATTGAAGGAAACTCCGATGAACGGGGAACCAACGAATACAACCTAGCCCTTGGTGAACGTCGTGCTATTAACGCCAAAGAGTATATGGTAAACTTGGGTATTAATCCGGCCCGCATTCGGACAGTCAGTTATGGTGAGGAACGCCAGCTATTCCTTGGTCAAAACGAACTGGACTGGTCCCAGAACAGACGCGCTGATTTTATCGTCGAGTAATATACAGCTCATATTGAACCACAAAAGGGGTCTGGAAGAACTATCTTCCAGACCCCTTTTTGTATTCATCCTATTCAGATCTTCTTCAATATATCTCTTAAAGAGAGTGACGGGAAATCTCCAGTAACATCGTCTCCACCACTTCATCAATACTCAAAACACCCGTATCAACGGTCTGGGCATGGACAGCCTTGCACAGAGGAGCAATGGTCCGGTTCTGATCATCGTGGTCACGTTTTACTATCATAGCGAGCAACTCTTCCTCATCGACCTCTTTTCCCTGTGCACGGAGTTGATCAGCCCGTCTCTTCATGCGAACAACCGGGGCCGCATCAAGATAAAACTTCCACGCCGCTTGCGGAAAAACAACCGTTCCGGTATCCCGTCCTTCAGCAACAACCATTCCCTTCCTTCCGATTTCCTGCTGCATCAGGGTGAGCTTTTCACGAACAGCGGGAAGTGCCGAAGCCTTCGATGCCACCATGGCCATCTGAGGAGTACGAATCTCCAGACTCACATCATTACCGTCGAGCAACACCCCGACATCTTCTGTTTCAGAGGCAGCTGGCAGTAATGATAGAGATGTGTTTTCAAGACAGTTACGAACAGCACTATCATCGTCAAGATCAATAGCACTATTCTTCAACTTTAAACCAACAGCCCGGTACATTGCCCCGGTATCAAGATAGGTGAAAGCAAGCCCTGCTGCCACCCTGCGACTCACGGTGGATTTTCCAACCCCGGAAGGACCATCAATGGTGACAATTTTTTCTTTGCGTTTAGGAGACATAACCAAGCTCATGGAGGCAATTTTTTAAAGTATGGACACACCGGTAATTTTCCTCGGTTCTCCCCACCGTCACCCGAATAACGTTGGTGTAGCCGTAGGCCTTCATAGAACGAATAATAACCCCTTTGTGCAGCATGGCTTCATAGAGAGCTGTTGCATCCCCCTTCACATCAACAAGGAAAAAATTTGTCTGGGACGGGTAGCTGACACATCCCATATTATCAATTTTTTCCTGCAGCCACACCATGCCTGCCTTCGTTTTTTGGAGTGTTTGCTCGTAAAATTCAGTATCATTTAAAGCAGCAACGGCAGCAACTTGAGCCAGTTGATTGACATTAAACGGTTGCCGTACCCTATGCAGATATCCCGCCACCTCAGCACTCATCAGCCCATAGCCCACACGAAGCCCTGCAAGTCCGTACGCCTTGGAAAAAGTACGTAGAGCGACAACCCCACACCGGTCTTTGGAGTTCTTGATAAGAGAATACACATCCACCTGCATCTCAGAATCCATAAAATCTCTATACGCCTCATCGAGTACCACAATGACTGTTTCCGGAACCTCACTGAGAAAGGTATACAAAGCACCAGGATTTATAGCTGTTGCAGTGGGGTTATTCGGGTTGTCGAGAAATATAAGACGGGTGCGATCGGTGACTGCCCCAAGAATTGCGTCAAGATCATGATGCATCTCTTTTAAAGGGAAAACAATATTCACTCCCCCTCTCACCTGAACCACTTTCTGGTACATAAGAAAAGAGGGATGGCTGGTGATTACTTCGTCCCCTGCCTCTACATACGCCTTCGCCAGAAGCTCGATAATATCATCGGACCCATTTCCAACAATGATCTCATCCGGGGAAAAGCCCATCTTTTCTGCAATGGCCTGCACCAGATAATAATTGGAGCCATCTGGATATCTGTGCAGGGTTGTTAGCGCACCACCAATAGCCTCAATAGCTTTAGGTGATGAGCCCCAGGCATTTTCGTTAGAGGCCAGCTTTATGGAGTCTTGCACCCCATACTCACGTTCCAGCTCTTCGATTGGCTTCCCGGGAGGATAGGGAACTATGGATTTAATATGTTCAGGAACCTTTGCTTTCACCGTGATAGTCTCCGTTGAATAAGAATCACCTGTTAACTGATGTCTGGGCACTTGTTGCCCAGTTGGGTTCCAAGTTCTAAATTATATGCCGCTTTAAAGAGCGTATCTTCACGAAAATGAGGTGCCTGCAACTGAATACCCACCGGAAGCCCATCACTGCTGAACCCGCCCGGAACAGATACCCCAGGTATTCCGGCAAGGTTCGCTGATATTGTTAAAATATCTGACAAATAGAGGGCAAGAGGATTGTCGGCATGAGCTCCGCGTTTCCACGCAGGGGTCGGGGTGACCGGGGAAGCAATCAGGTCACATGACTCGAAAACCTTCCGAAAGTCGTTTAGAATAAGCGTACGAACCTGGGAAGCCTTTTTGTAGTAGGCATCATAGTAGCCGGAAGAAAGGGCATAAGTACCGATCAGAATACGGCGTTTTACCTCGTCCCCAAAGCCTGCAGAACGGGTATCACGGTACATATCGATCAGTGACTCTGCATCTTGATCACGATATCCGTACACAACCCCGTCATAGCGTGCAAGGTTCGAGCTCGCCTCCGCAGATGCAATAAGGTAATAGACAGCCACACAAAACTCCGTATGAGGTAAGGAGACCTCCACAAGCTCAGCACCACAGCTCTTCAGAGACTGGATACCATCTTCAACCACCTTAGCCACCTCGGGATCGAGCCCTTCGCCAAAGTACTCCTTAGGCACCCCGACCTTCATCCCCTTCATCCCTTCGGTGAGCGACGCTGTAAAATCCGGAAGCTCCTGTTTAACCGATGTTGAATCCCGTTTATCATACCCGGAAATACAATTCATCATCATTGCCGCATCGGTGACATCACGGGTCAAAGGACCAATCTGATCAAGGGACGAGGCAAACGCCACCAGCCCATAACGGGAAACCCGACCGTAGGTTGGTTTCATACCAACAACACCGCATAGGGATGCGGGCTGCCTGATGGAACCTCCGGTATCGGAGCCAAGCGAGCCAAGACATTCCATGGCAGCAACAGAAGAGGCCGATCCTCCGGATGATCCTCCGGCAACATAGCCACTTTTCCATGGATTTTCTGGCACTCCAAAGGAACAGTTCTCTGAAGTAGATCCCATGGCAAACTCATCCATGGCTACCTTTCCAACAATAACAGCTCCCTGGTTTTTTAACTTTTCCACAACCGTTGCATCGTAGGGAGGAACAAAGTTTTCAAGTATCTTCGAGCCACAGGTGGTGGTCACCCCCCGTGTACAAAGGAGATCTTTTATGGAAAAAGGGATACCACAGAGGGGAGCAGCGGCCCCTGCTATAATTAGTTTATCCGCGGCATCAGCCTGTTCAAGGGCCTCTTCTTCCGTAACACGGATAAAAGAATTGATGCTGCTATCTACATTTTTAATACGATCCAAACAACTGGCTGTTAATTCCCGGGACGACAGTTTGCCGTCATCAAGGGCCACTCTTGCCTGACTGATGCTTAACTCATACGGATTCATTGCTTAAAACGCCTCGGAATAAAAAACCATAAATGGTCAAAAATTTTATATCTTTTTCACTACAAAAACAACAGGGAGAAGTAGCCAAACAGAAATCTTTAGTACGGTTTATATAATTTTAGGTACTACAAAGGACTCCCCATTATCTTTTGGAGCATTGGCCAAAGCCTCCTTAAGGGGAAGGGATTCCTGTACCTCATCTTCTCTAAAGGCGTTGTTAATAGAAAAGGCATGTGTGGTGGGAACCACCCCTGCTGTATCCAACTCATCAAGTTTAGCCACATAGGAAAGAATGGTGTCGAGTTGACCTGTCATTCGGTCTAACTCCTCTTCACTCATATTCAGCCTGGCCAGTGTTGCGACATGTTCTACTTCGTTACGCGTTATTTTCATTACAGTATCTTTTCTTTATCTCTTAAAGGGATTCTCTTACAGGTTAAAAAAACGGATTAATTATCCTGGTCAATTTTAAAATTTTCCAGATACTCCTGTGAAAAAGCATCTGCCGTAGATGTGAAATTTACAATGGCTTCACTAAACGCCAACACACACTCCCTATCAAACTGGGAGTCCATACAGTTATTCAATTCTTCAACAGCCTCTTCCATGGTCATATTACGACGATAATTCCTTCTTGAGGTCATGGCGTCATAACTATCCACCACA
>CAZDJE010000173.1:0-4908 GCA_964505715.1 uncultured Desulfocapsa sp.
CAGAGAATCCACTTAAAAACAGAAGATACTGTTCAAACAAAGGGAACCACTTCTGGGCGTGGTCCAGGCCGTGCACGGCGGTTAATTCGTGGCCAATCATGTGGGTGGCCCAGTCTTGTGGTACTCCAGCACTGATCAGTCCATTTAGAGCCAGAGTTGCAACCCACATCAAATTGGATCGCACTTCGTAATCTTTTGGATTTTTAAGTGCTTTTGGCCCTTCTTCAATCAATGTCAGCAGCAACCCTTCAGTAAACCGATCCTGGACTTTTCCATTCACAGGGTACGTGAGATATTGCTCGATAACGTGAACATAAACATCCACCACGCCATTGCTGATTTGTCGCAAGGGGAGCGTATAGGTTTTTTCAGGATCCAGTACGGAAAAGAGTTAAAATACAAACGGACTCAGGAAGGCTAGTTTTGCCTGCAATGATTTACGTGTCACGACGGAGCCGCAATTCATCTCCGACCCTGTAGCTGGCAATATCAATACCGAACCAAAAGGTAATGCCTTTTTGACTCCCGCCCCGTGTTGCACCAGGATGTCCCAGGGATCTCCTTCAAACAGTGCAGCTGCAGCAATAAACTTTGTTCCATCAATGACCGAACCGCCACCAACAGCCAAAAGAAAATCTATGGAATTGGTATGTACCATCTCCACTGCTTTCATCAGTGTTTCGTAAGTGGGGTTGGGTTCTATACCACTGAATTTGAATACTGTATGACCAAGCCGGTATCTAAAATGTGCTTACGCGTTTCGTTGGTATCTTTCTTCATGGGACAAACTGCAATGCGTATTAGACCGGTTGTCTAGTAAGCTTGGCCTATTATTTTGCAAAAAACATTTCTGACTATTTATTGTTCTTCAATGTCGAGAGGTTAAAGGGCTCGTTTTTTCATAAAAGAGTGTGCCTGAAAGTGTAAGAGGGAGACGGTAAACATGAACCGGATTCGCAGGAGATACGGACACCATTTTCCGTTGAGTTGTTATGGAATAGGAATATTTTCAATATATTGTTGGACATTGAATTTACGTTTGCAGCCGTTTAGGTTCATGTAACGGATTTTACCGAAAATGGGGCGTTCTGCCCAGGCTCGATCGTGCACACCGCCAATGGACCATGCGATACCTGCATAGCCGTTGGGGTCACGCCCGTCAAGGGAATAGGTGTCATTCAGTATGATGGCATTGGCCAAAGCTTCCTCCGGTGAGTCACTCCATTCAAGAATCTTTTTTGCCCAGTACATTCGAAGGTATCCGTGTAGTTTTCCATTATCTGCCAGATCGCGCTGACAACCGTTCCAGAGAGGATCGTCACTTGCTGCATTTTCAAGAATATGCAGATTCGCTTTGTGAGGTCGTGGGTCCAGGCGATGGGCATCGAGGGATTTTAGTGCCCACTGGGGAAAACAGCTTATCTTGTCGTAATCGGACGCATAGTAACAAAAGTTGTCGGAGAGTTCCCGGCGGATAATCAGCTCTTCCAGGTAGACATCTTTTGCTTTCCGTGGGAGGGTGGAATGTTCAACTTCTAATGCCACCTGCTGCGGTGCGATATGACCAAAGTGGAAATAGGGGGAGAGGTTCGATTGTCCATTTGTACAGGGGGTGTTCCGGTCCGTTGGATAGGAGCGGAGCCGGCCATTCAAAAACTCCTTGAAAGTGCGCATACCTTGTTCTTCACCTGGTTGCAACCAGCGGACTTCGTTGACTTGTCGATTTTTGACCAACGACAGGAGAGCATCACTGTCCATTGGAGGAGGAGTGTTGTCCGAAGGGGAGACCGGGTGCGTCAGAAGTTTTGGGAAGGGAGTGAGGAAACGGGGAAGCTGACGTTGTATTTTCTTTCTGATGGTATAGGCCGCATATTCCCTTTTTTCAGAAGCCAGCCAGCAGGGTACAATATTATGGGTATCAACTTCCCAGACCGACCATCTGCTCTGATCGAGAAGAGTGCTTTTCCACTGCTGTTTTATACGAAGCGGATCAAAGTCGGTAACCACAAGGGCTGGATCTTTTTCCTCTAAAAAAGAGATGATCTTCCGTTTTGGCTCTCCCTGGAGCAGATAAAAAGGGATGCGATGTTTATCTAGTATTATCTGCATTTCCTGTAACCCGCGAAGCAAAAATCCAAAACTTCGCAGGTTGCCAGATGGATATTCCAGGTCAATGGAGAATATCACAACCAGGGGCCGTTCAAGTGCCAGTGCCCGATCCTGAGCATAGAGCAGTGCCCAATTGTTATGAGCGCGCTGGTCCCTACTCATCCAATACAGCACAGGTCCATTTCCCATTTTTCCCTGTTTCAGCAATCGGCTGCGCCCCGGGTCAACGGAATGAGATAAACTTTTCAAAATTGAAAATCTCCCCTTATATTAGTTCCTGCCTGTTTTGAGATCACACTGGCCATTCTGACAGTTGTGCTTTGACGGGAATAGCGTTTTTCTATATCTGGCAAAGAGACCATATGCCTTTTCAGCAAAAAAATGAATACCGGGTAGCATGAGAAAGAAGGCGAAAAAATGGTATATTTTTCCGGGGAGTACCTGCCAGATTGCCCAAAAAGCCGCAATCCCCAAAAACAAATTGCCATTTTGGTCGCATACATGCATTTGGGCCATGAAATCAGCCAGGGTTTTATTATACAATGAGGGGTCAAAGTTCTCTTTACTGATATCCACAAGATGGAGAGCGTTATGGCTGTCTTTGCTCTTGTAGTGTCTGATTTCAGTGGCGCAGACAGAACAGGAACCGTCAAAAAAAATATCTATCGGGGGAGAAACTTTTGATGTCATCATTCACTCCTTTGTAATATGAAAGAGTCATTAGCGGTACAGCCAGCTTTTTAACGTTTTGCTAGAGGAGGACGCCTTTCCGGAACATGAGTATGCTGAATTTTCTCTTCACTCCAGTCACTGCTCACATAGAGTCCACAGTAGCAGGATCCATATTGGGCTACATCTTCCTTGCGGTAGGCACAGGGGCAGATAATATCCCTGTCCTTTTCACGCTCTTCTGAGGCCAGACGGCAGGGGCAGGACATGTAACCGTATCGTTCCCGGTTTGTGATTAGCCCTTGAAGCAGGGCCTGCACCTGTTCGGTGTTCTGGTTAAAAAAATACCCCTTTGTTTCCTGGATGTTGCGCAGGGTCTCGTACAGCTGGGTGGTGTCTTTCATATAAGGCCAAGCTCCTTTTTTATACGTACTTCCTGGTAACCGACAATGGCAACATTATCAATTATCACAATGGGAAAGCTCTCTTCCGGATTGAAATGACGGAGTTCAGCCATTTGCTGCTCCCGATCGGGTTCCGGCAGCAGATCAAGATCAGTATAACTGTACTGAAAGCCAGCTTCTTTAAGTTGTCTCTTTAAAGTGCTGCAGAAAAAACAGGTGCTCAGGGTTAGCAGTCTGATTTCAGGCTGTACCTTCTTTTTTAAAAGGGGTGCCGAACTCATTGTATAATTCTCCCTTTGCCGTTGTCAGAGAGATCGGTGAGCTCCAGTGGAAAAGAGCGAAGCAAGATCTGGCTGAGCAGATAGTCCTGTTGAAAACGAATAGCATGTGCTTCTATAAGCTTGGTGACAGCCTGGATAGGTATTCTTTCATCACGATACTCTTCTATGGTGTTCAAGATATACTGTCTTTCAGGATCTGACAGGGATTTGGATATCCAGCCGTAAGCATGTTGGAGGGTGTTGACCATTGACTGCCGGCGAAAAGGTTTAGCCAGAATTGTAGTGAGTTCTTCTTCATAGAGCTGAAATACTGTTTCTACTGGCAATTTTTCATGGTTTGCCGTTATTCTGCCGCATGTGCGAAAATGGCTTTGGTTATAAGCAAGAAAGAGGAGCTTATGACTGGCATGAAAATCGACAAGATCACCCATCTGCGGCTCCTCTCTGATAGTGCGGAACCTACTCCAGACGTAGAGTGTAATGAGAAAGTGCTCTCTGATAACGAGAAAGTGCTCTCTGATAACGAGAAAGTGCTCTTTGAGGTTTATATTACTCACTCGTTGTTCGTCATTAACGGCGTTTGCACCGAGTTGTTTTATAACAATTTTATCAAAGACACTGCTTTCCCGGCGGGAAGATTCGGTGTTCATATCAGTGTACCCCTTCATTAAAAATATATATGTTCTCCGAGAGAGTAAGCGTATCAAGAAACAATATGCTCCAGCAGAAGGTTCGTAGCCAGTTTGTTAAAACCAGACGTTTAATTATAGTGATGTTTTTTCCTGATCGATGCAGCTGACTGTGACAGGGAACAGAAAATAAAAAAGTCGAAAGCCAAACCGTCGTAATGAATACAACTCGCTGCCATCTTAAATCCTGCTGTAGAAAAAATACTCCCTCCACGCCTATCTGCAAAAGCATAAGCGGGGTGACAACAATTCCGATCATGGCAGTGTATCGTCTATGCCACTCTATAAAATGTTCTTCTTCAATATATTGAAAAGAAGGATAAATGATAATCTGAACAAGCCATATCAAGATCAAAAGGCCGCTGTCAGAAATAATCTGTAACTGTTGAAGATTATCCATAAAACTGCCTCTTCATTGTCATGATTGTTTATTTACCCTCCTACAGAAGAGAAAAAATAAAGGGGTCAAGAATTGTTTTCCTGACCCCTTTGGTCGTGCTTCAATCTTTTTCTGTAGAGTTTCAGAAGATTACCAGCGTTCAGTACCGACGATGGTGCTTACATCTGTACAGCTTGCCTTCTCCTCTTCACTCAGTTCTTCTTTTGTTCTAATGTTACCTTTTAGAGCCTCAACGTTACAAGCGTATTGTTTGCCGTCTTTGTCACTTACCCATACCAGATTTCCAAATCCACCCTGTAATTTGTCAGCCATGATGTTCTCCTTTACCTGTTTTTTAATACTGCTTAATAAGTAAA
>CAZDJE010000174.1:0-4847 GCA_964505715.1 uncultured Desulfocapsa sp.
AGATGACAAACTGATGGGCGGTGGCGGAATCTCATCCTTCCATGGGAGCAGAGAAGTTTGTGAGCTTCGAAAAGTGTTCCTCTTGCAAGAAAGTCGAGGATTGGGGATTGGCAAAAGGCTAACACTACAATGCCTGGAATACGCAAGATCACAGCACTTCAGACAATGCTATCTGGACACACTTTCCAGTATGACATCTGCAATAAGGCTTTATGAAACTCTTGGTTTTAAACACCTTGAAAAGCCACTCGATGAGACAATACATAACGGTTGCAACGTCTGGATGATTAAGGAGTTTTGACACCACTTGTCAAACTACTGTTTATACAGACGCCCCAGAGGACCTTGTAACGAATTAAGATTCTTTCGCATCACGTGAGTATACATTTCCGTTGTCTTCACATCTGCATGGCGGAAAAACCCCTGAAGCACACGAATATTAGCTGCATTTTCAGGCATATGGGAGGCAAAGGAATGACGAAGGGTGTATACCGTCCATCTTGAAAAACAACCTGCCGATTTCGGCTTTTGTCAAAACCGTTGGAGGATGAGGATGCCTCTTTGAGCGAATGGAAGCAATAGAATTATCAAGAGGATCAAACAAGACATTGCGGTACATAAAGACCAAAGCATTTAACGCCTGCTTCTGGGTTGGAACTGCAACATGTTCATACGTTGCCAGATGAGAAAAAAACAATATAATAAGTGGACAGTTTTTTCCACTTCCCATCGTTCAATATTGAACTAGACAAAAAACACATGGTAGAGATAAGGTAATACCGTGGACTTTGTCCACTTATCAACACTCATTGAAAGGTTCCGCTCACGCTCCACCTATCAATGGCGTTGGAGCCGACTGCGCTTCTCAGCATCAAACCAAGTAAACTTGCTCTGATGCCTGCGATGCTCGCGGCACAACAGCGACCGTTATACTTTTTAAATATAAAGAAGATATTTCAAGACATGAAAACAAAAAATAAACATATTTCAACCGAATGTCATCCATGTATATTTCAGCAACTCTTATCTATCGCAACACTTATGGAATTGGATGAGGCGGATAAAAAGAGCTTCTTTGAAAAGCTTATGCAGTATCTTTTGGAAACTCATGGTGATGGAATTATTGTTCAACACATTATAAGGAAGGCTGCCGATACAGTAATTGACATGATGAACAAGCCAAGCGATTTTGATCCATATAGTGCAATAAAAAGACACTCTAACGATATTGCTTTAGATCATTACCAAGCGTTTAATACAATGATCAGGGAATCCGATTTCCCCCTTCAAACAGCCTTGAAAGTCGCTGCAGCCGGAAACATTATTGATTTTGGAGTAACAAATCATGCTGATCTTGACATTAAAAAAGAGCTTGGCTCGATTGATCAGCGTGGGTTTGGGGTGTACAACTATGACGAATTTCACAACAACCTTTCAACCGCAAGAGTTCTATTATATATCTGTGATAATTCAGGAGAGATTGTTTTAGACAAAATTTTCATTGAGGAGATAAAGAAGACTTTTTCTTCTTTGAATATTATCTGCGCATTGAGGGAAAAACCGATCATCAACGACGCAATGCTTAATGATGCCCTCTACGTCGGGCTTGACCAAGTGGCGACAATTATTTCTTCCGGAAGTGTTTATCCTGGAACAATTCTCGAGGAAACTTCGAGTGAATTTAGAGGGCTCTTTGACACATCAGATATTATTATATCTAAAGGACAGGGCAATTTCGAGACACTGCTTGATGAAGCGACCGAAAAAATGTTTTTTATCTTGAGAATCAAGTGCGAGAGGATGGCAAGGCTCTCTAATGTTAAACGGGGTGACCTTGTTCTTATGCAAGGCAAGCATCAATTAATTGAGCATTAAGTTATATAACAAGATGGATGCAGGCGACGGCAAATAGCCGCTCCTGATCCGTATCGTTATGTCAAAGTCACTATCTTGAAAGAATGAATGATTAAAACAATATTAATTACAATAATATCGACAATCATTCTACTCTTTGTATATGAGCAAAGAGTGCACAGAACTGAGAATATATCACCCTTTTTCATCAGATTTCTTCCAATTTTTTATTTATGGAACTTAGAACCTAAATATAAAAATGAGGAAGAAAAACAAAACAAAAGGCACATATAATTTTTTGATAATACAGGTTAAAATGCATCTAACAATTGTATACACTGGAAGACAAGCAGCTCGGTTTTCAGGGCAAGTTTCCAGCTAAATTAAGCTTCTATTTCCGCATCACGTTGGTCAGTAATTCCGCTTGTTTTTACTGATACAGGACGTTGTAGAGAGGAATATCCTAAATGTCAATTAATGATCTCATTCTAAATACCCGAAGCTATCGTAGGTTCTGTCAGGATGTGGTAGTCGAAAGAAGCACGTTAGAGAAACTGGTAGATCTCGCGCGCCTGTCTGCATCTGCGCAAAACCTGCAACCGCTTAAATACTTCTTGTCATATGATCCAAAAATAAACGCCATGATTTTCAATCATCTCAGATGGGCTGGATACTTACAGGATTGGAGCGGCCCAGAAGAAGGCGAAAGACCATCAGCGTATGTGCTCATCCTAGGCGACAAATCGATAAGCAAATCATTCGGTATCGACTCTGGTATTGCGGCACAAAGCATTAGGCTTGGTGCGAGTGAGATAGGCTTAGGTAGTTGCATTATCGGCTCTATAAAGCGCAAAGAACTTGCAGAATCGCTAGGATTATCCAACCATTTTGAAATACTCCTCGCAATCCCTATTGGCAAACCAAAAGAGACAATAGTGCTAGAGGCCGTGGGAGAAGATGATGACATCAAGTATTGGCATGACAATGAAGATATTCACCATGTCCCAAAACGAACGATCAACGAAGTTGTTGTAAATTAAGGCCGACACCTAGTATCAACTTCTATAGACAATGGTGTTGATACTAATCCAGCAAAAAACACAGCAAACGGGGTCGGACCAAGCTATCATCCCGAAGTGCTGGTGTTTGAATCAATAAAATAGCTATTATTAGGCCTCAGAGTACTCTTTTTACCTACAAAAAGTGTATTGTAAGAAGCCAAAGCCTCCTTCAATACGGTCTCTAATTCCTTAGAAGGTTCTTTTTAGGGTGAAAAAGGAGCTTCTAAGAGCAAAAAACGGGTATTTCCCAGCATACCGTAACAATAGAACGGCTAGTTACCTTGGTCAGACCCTATTATTTCACCCGATTATTTCTTATTATTTCAACAGGTAACTTATAGATTATTGTGGCTAATCAACCTTAGTAAAATTAGAAAAACAGACGAAGGGTCTATGGTTGCCTAAACCACCCTAACAATCCAATCAAGAACCACGCGCGAGCACATGCGTTCTCTTGAAGTAATCCAGCAAATTTAATTCTGCCAACTTGGCAGTGAATGATCGGCGCGCGTCTTATCGCGGCCGTTGTACACCAATTATTACTTCCCCAAATTATATAACAATGGATTTATGCATAGCAAAACTTCACAGCCAGTAATCCTAAAATCGCAATTGTATTGATAAATGGTTCATGAGCAATAATTATGGATTTATGTCGTAGCATTGACAACCACCAGACATTACCTTAAAGTAAGGAAAGACGTTAAATAAAAAAGTGAGGTAAAACATGCTGAGTTCAACCATAACAACCAAAGGTCAAATTACTATCCCAAAGGATATCAGAAACATCCTAAATATCGGCAAAGGAGATAGAATTGAATTCCTAGTAGACACAAATGGATCAGTTACAATTTTACCTGTTACAACAGATATCAAAGCATTAAAAGGTTTAGTCCCAAAACCAAAAGAATATGTATCCTTGGATGATATGAAAAATGCCATTAGAGACCAAGGTGGCAGATCTTGATTGGAATTGACACAAATATACTTGTTCGCTACATCACACAAGACGATGAATTACAATCTGGTGTTGCCACAGAATTCATTGAAAACTATTGCTCAAATGGCAATAAAATATTTGTTAACCACCTAGTCATCTGTGAACTGGTCTGGGTATTAAAAAAATGCTACAAATTATCCAAACCAAAAACGATTACTGTCATTGAACATATCCTCCAAATTTCACAATTCAGTATTGAGAATGCCCAAGTAGTATGGCAAGCTTTAACAGATTACAAAAGAGGGTCAGCAGATTTTGCAGACTATGTAGTTGGGCGAACGAATACCTTCAACAATTGCGATGAAACAGTAACTTTTGACAAAAAAGCCGGTAAATCAAATGGGTTTGCACTACTACCCACGAGAACGAACTAAAAACAATTATCGACAGCCCCCTACTCCCAAGTGAATTTGTGCATGAAATTTGTACAACAATGCGTTCAACACCGACCCATCAGAACGTCCGTTTTATTGAGCTAGATTAAACAAATCACATCGCGCAAAGTTAATTGCCAAACTGGTTAGTGGGCGGGTAACCTTGGGCGTTAGGTGCAAATAAACATGATAAAAATGCTATTCCTCAAAATATACTTATGGCTCATGGTCATAAGTATTCCTGTACTTTTAACGTTTGAAATAACAGATACAGAAACGTTAGAGATCATGGACTTCTTAGACTATTTTTTTTGGGCTATCGCTCTAGTCGGAGTGTTTGGCTACTGCTATGGAAAAAAATTATTAACCCAAAAATTCTGGAAAACATATTTGCCATTCGTTGTCATATGGGATCTTTTTATCAGTTACACAGAAATCCATAATGATCCTGAATTTTCAGACCCTATTCTCCTCTCAGTCGTCATAATCTTAGGGCTAATCATAATACTACCCGAGTATATTGGGCTTTATCAGTATGGATACAAAACAAACGAAAGC
>CAZDJE010000175.1:0-4744 GCA_964505715.1 uncultured Desulfocapsa sp.
CTGCTTTCAACACCATTTTCTTTTCCTTCTTCTTGTAATTTTTATTTTTATAGAGCCATCCTTTCATTGAGTTTCACCGATTTATTTTGTATGTATCTCTAAACAATAAGTTGTCTTCCATTTCGATTAGTGTCGATTCAAAGGCGAGACTTTTTCCTCTGCAACATAGAGTTAAAGAAATACGTCGATGTATGGACAGTACCAGTTATCCAAACAAAGGAGCTCCCATGGCTGTTTATGTAGTAGATCATCCACTCATTCGTCATAAAGTCGGTCTTTTACGTGAAAAAGACATCTCAACAAAAGATTTTCGCGCTCTGGCCTCGGAAATAGCAAGACTTCTTGGCTATGAAGCAACCAAAGACTTCCCAACCGAATCCAAAAACATTGAAACCTGGGCGGGTCCTGCAGAAGTTGAAGCAATTAAGGGAAAGAAAATAACCTTTGTTCCCATCCTCAGGGCAGGGCTTGGAATGATGGATGGTGTCTTCGACCTGATTCCCTCCGCAAAAGTTTCCATTGTCGGTTTTTATCGCGATGAAAAAACTCTTCAACCTGTCCAATACTATGTAAAACTTGCAAAAAATATCGAACAGCGTACTGCATTGATTCTTGATCCCATGCTTGCCACCGGGGGAACATTGAATGCAACAATCGCACTGCTAAAAGAGGCTGGTTGCACCTCGATAAAAGGATTATTTCTTGTTTCCGCCCCAGAAGGGATAAAAAAAGTACAGGATCTTCACCCTGACGTGGACATATACACTGCTTCTCTTGATGAAAAACTCAATGAAAATGGTTATATCCTCCCCGGTCTTGGTGATGCCGGAGATAAATTATTTGGAACCAAATAGCCACCTACCTGTCTAATCTACACAATAAAATAATAGGAGACTCTCCCCGCATGGAAACACAACCCGTCAATAGTGACTATGATTTCAGGCCCCAGGATATTATCCTTGGTGCACAAATGCTCTTTGTTGCACTCGGTGCTCTCGTTCTTGTTCCACTGCTCACTGGCCTGAACCCCAATGTTGCTCTCTTTACAGCCGGTGCAGGAACACTCCTTTTTCAAATTGTCACAAAAGGGAAAGTCCCTATCTTTCTAGCCTCTTCATTTGCATTTATAGCACCCATCATCTATGGAGTTCAAACATGGGGAATTGGTGGCACCATGTGCGGTCTCATGGCTGCTGGTGTCTTCTATATCCTGTTATCCATTCTAATCTACTTTCAAGGTGGAGAGATATTACATAAAATCCTTCCTCCCATAGTCACTGGACCAGTTATTATGGTTATTGGTCTCATCCTTGCCCCCGTTGCAGTTTTCATGGCCACTGGTATGACAGGAGATGGCTCCTTTGAACTCGTTCCCCGCAATACAGCCCTGATTGTATCAGCTACATCACTCTGTGTTACTGTTATTGTGTCTTTGCTCGGTCGTGGCATGTTTAAACTTATTCCAATTCTTTGCGGTATTATTGCAGGATACCTTATTTCTATTCCCTTCGGACTAGTTGACCTCACCCCGGTTCGTGAAGCTGCCTGGTTTGCCATGCCCTCCTTTACCTATCCCGTGTGGAATCTGGAGGCTATCTTCTTTATTGTCCCCGTAGCAATCGCCCCAGCAATCGAGCATTTCGGTGATATATTAGCCATTGGCTCAGTGACAAACAAAGACTATGTTAAAGATCCTGGAATTCATCGCACCATGCTTGGAGATGGACTTGCTACCAGCCTTGCTGCTCTTTTAGGCGGCCCTCCAAATACCACTTACTCCGAGGTCACCGGTGCCGTAACCCTCACAAAATCTTTTAACCCTGCAATCATGACATGGGCTGCTATTGTGGCCATCGTACTCGCCTTTGTCGGCAAAGTAGGAGCTATGCTGCAAACTATTCCTTCTCCGGTAATGGGTGGTATTATGCTGCTTCTTTTCGGTGCCATTACAGTTGTTGGTCTAAACACTCTTGTTCGTGCTCAGAAAGATCTTACAGAACCCAGGAACCTTGCCATTATTTCTTTAATTATGGTACTCGGAATTGGAGGTATGAGTTTTTCTGCCGGTGCTTTTACTGTTAAAGGAATTGGACTCGCAGGAATTGCTGGAGTCCTTCTAAATCTTATCCTTCCTGGAAAGGATACAACTGAGAAGTAGTCTAATCCATGAGTATTCCTTCAAACACTCAGGCGGGCATCCTTTATGTAGCAGCGACCCCCATTGGCAATCTTGAAGATATCACTCTGCGCTGTCTACGAGTGCTTGGTGAAGTTGATCTTATTGCTGCCGAGGATACCCGCCATACCAAGAAGCTTCTGAACTATTATGAGATATCCACTCCACTGATCAGCTACTACCGCGAAAAAGAGGTTGAACGATCAGTCCAGCTTATTCAGAGGCTCCTAGACGGCGAATCAATAGCCCTTGTATCAGATGCTGGTACTCCTGCTATTTCCGATCCCGGCGCTGTTCTTGTGGCTCGTGCCCATAAAGCCGGAATTGTTGTTACTCCTCTTGCCGGTGCATCAGCCGTAACAACAGCCCTGTCCGCTTCAGGAATTAGAGATACCCAGTTTCTTTTTCTCGGGTTTGCGCCTTCCAAAAAATCACAACGACGTTCCCTCCTCACTTCCCTCAAAGACCTGGCCTGGCCCATAGTTTTCTATGAATCCCCCCGACGCATACTAGGACTTCTTACTGATATTCATAAAATCATGGGAGACCGCGATGCCTTTTGGGGTAGAGAACTGACAAAGGCGTATGAGGACCTACAGAAGGGAACAATTAGTTCACTACTTGACTTAGCGTCTTCCCAAACATATAAAGGTGAATTTGTTCTAATCGTCGAACCGGGGGCTATACTGAAAGCTGAAGGAGAAAACATTGAAGAATTGCTAATCTGGTACCGTGACAACACATCCCTGTCTCTTAAAGACGTCAGTCGTATACTTGCCACGGATCTTGGCCTCTCACGATCAGGCATCTATCAGAAAGCACTTACTATTTACAAAGACAATTCAAACAAGCAGGTGGACTAGCCCAGGATTTTCTTAATCATACTATCTAATTCTAATAACCCAAACGGCTTTGTTACTGTTGCACTAAAACCATACTTCTCAAAATCAATCATTATCGGGTCATTTGAGTATCCACTCACCACCACAATCTTAGCAGTCTCATTTATTTTCAAAATATGTTTGGCTGTTTCTTCTCCACCCATTCCCGCAGGCACGGTAAGGTCAACAATTACAATATCAAAAGGCTTCCCCTCCAACAGCGATGTTTTATACTTCTGTATCGCTTCCTCACCGTTGACTGCCATTTCAGCTTCATGCCCCAGAGTTGTAAGCTGAATTCCCACAACATCACGGACCACTTCATCATCATCCATCAGCAGAATCCTTGCCGCATGACCACCCATTTCCTCTACAACATTGAAATTTTGAATCGCCTCTGAGGTCTCCTGAGTCGCAGGAAGAAAGATCGTAAAAGAAGTTCCTTTATCCACAGCTGATTGAACAGTCATCACTCCTTGATGTTTGATTACAATTGAATAGGAAATCGCAAGTCCTAAACCACTGCCCTTTTGTTTAGTGGTAAAATAAGGATCAAATATCTTATCGAGATATTCCTTCGTAATTCCAGATCCAGTATCAGCTATAACAATTTTCACAAAACCGCCGGTATGTGAACTTTCCTGTGAAGTATCAACCAACTCTTCAACATTTCTACATTGAATAGTGATGGTTCCCCCATCTTTCATTGCATGTTTTGCATTGATAACGACATTCTGGATAACCTGACTTATCTGCCCACTATCAGCATCGGCCATCCATAATTTTTCCTGAAAATCGTATCCACAGACAACGTTACTGCCATGAAGAACGAATTCTGCTGTTTCACGTATTAATACGGAAAGGTCCGTTGCATCCCGTACCAATTCATCACCTCTTGCAAAGGTTAAAAGCTGCCTTGTCAGTTTTACTGCTCTTCTTGTCGCCTTACTTGCTTCTTCCAGTAATTCACTGCCAACACGATCCTTCCCTTTGATACTGTGATTTGCCAGTTCAATATTCCCTAGGACAGCTGTGAGAATATTATTAAAATCATGGGCAATTCCTCCAGCCAGTACTCCAACAGACTCAAGCTTTTCTATTTTAAGAAGCTCGTCTTCCATTTTTTTCTTATGTGTCACATCCCGACTGACACCTATAAGTCCAAGTATTTCATTTTTCGTGCCGACAAATGGTATCTTCAGAGTATCCAGCAGGACTTTTCTTCCATTCGGGTATGTGCCCCACTCATCATTTCGTTGCGACTTCCCATTAGAGAGCATATTTCGATCCTGTTCTCTAAAAAAATCTGCAATATCTGGAGGAAAAAGATCGAGGTCCGTTTTATTGACAATCTCCTGTTCCGTCTTACCCGTAAATTCTTCAAAGGCCTTATTGCAACCAAGATACATTCCCTCATCATTCTTATAAAAAATCAAATCAGGTATGGAATTAATCAGTAATAACAGCAAGGCACGTTCTTTCACTAATGCTTCTTCCGCTTGCTTTCTTCTTGTAATATCCAGATGAATTCCAACAGCTTTTAAAGGATTTCCAGAAGCATCATGTTTATACACCCTCCCTGCATCAAGTACCCAGATCCATTCCCCAGCTTTACTTCGCAGTCGGTGGATACTTTGGTAAACAGGTGTTTTTCCATCAAGATGATCAATAATCTTTTCTAAAACTT
>CAZDJE010000176.1:0-4700 GCA_964505715.1 uncultured Desulfocapsa sp.
GAGAAGATTTCATTATTTTAAAACATGCAAAATCCTAACCGGACACTACTGATTGTGACAGCAGTCTTTTAGAAATTTACAGTCCCAAGGTTAACTTGCAGAATCAGACAAAATTTTTAAAATGGTTTATCGACAGCCCCCTCGGCGGGGATGACACATCTGGTCACTTGTAATTCTTATTTTTTATAAAAAGGAAAAGATCCTCTCACCTGAGTTCTATTGCCCATGACTCAAGTGGTGGTACATTTTTTACCGTCCCCTGTTTTTGCAAAAACTCGGCGAAGCGCTGATAGCGTTGTTGGTCCAGGGCTCCAGGGCGCAGTGCAAATCGGGGTAAGGTGTCCCTCCATGCACGTCGGTTCAATTCATCATCAAGGTTTTTCCGTTCTCCTTTTATAAATAATTTCCAGCTTTCATCCGGGTGGTTGACCAGATATTGTACTCCCTCTTCCAGCGCATCGACAAAGCGGCGAAATTTCGAATCACTTATTTGGTTTTTGTTCGCTATTAAGATCAATTCGTCATAGGCTGGTACGCCATTTTCCTCGACATAGAAGGCCTTGCCGGGGCGTTTTTCTATATCCATCTGGTTAAGTTCAAAATTTCTAAAGGCCCCGATTACAGCGTCAACCTGTCCGGTAAATAGAGAAGGGGATAAGGAAAAATTCACATTCACAAGTTTTACATCTGAAAGTTCCAGCCCTTTTTGTTCAAGCATCACTTTGAGCAATACAGTCTCGAAACCGCCCACTGAGTACCCTATGGTTTTGCCTTTAAGGTCTGCAATAGTCTTAATCGGGCCATCAGCCAAAACGACCAATGAGTTAAGTGGGGTAGCTATTAAAGTAGCTATCCTTACCAGTGGCAGTCCCTGATCAATCTGCATCTGATGCTGGTGTTGGTAGGAGACTGCGATATCTGCTTTGCCCGCTGCAACCAATTTGGGGGGATCGTTGGGATTAGACGGCGCAATAATTTCCACCTCCAATCCATGATCGGCAAAATAGCCTTTTTCCAGAGCTACAAACAGTGGGGCATGGTCAGGATTAACAAACCAGTCCAGCAGGACGGTAACTTTTTCCTGGGCCATAGCAGAAGTGGTTACACAGCACATAACCATAATCATTGCAGTTAATAACTTTAAACGTAATTTTTTCATTGTTTAATTCCTTGATTTGATTCCCAATAAATAAGCTTCGCCATTGCAAAATCAATTAAAAAATAGAGCAATAATGAAACAACCGAAAGCACAGAGAGCGCTGCAAACATGATATCGATCTGCATTCGCGCATTGGCCTGAAGCATATAAAAACCGAGTCCAGCACTGGAGCCAACCCACTCTCCAACCACCGCACCGATTGGTGCTACCGCAGTTGCAACCCGCAAGCCTGAGGCAAAAGCAGGAAGCGCTGATGGTATAATAATGTAGCGCATTATTGAAATTGGCCGACCATTCATAATTCTCGCCAACTCCAACAGTTGTGGTTCCGTTCGCTGCATCCCATAGTAAAAAGAAGAGGTCACGGGAAAAAAGATTATTAACACCGCCATAGCTACTTTAGATGCCATGCCATAGCCAAACCAAAGAACGAGAATTGGCGCGAGAGCAAAAACTGGAATAGCCTGACTTATCACCAGTACCGGCAACATCCAGCGCTTTAAAAACGGTGAAATTGTCATGATGAGAGCACTGCTTACCCCCATAAGGGTGCCAAGCGATATGCCGAGGATTATCTCTGTTAAGGTGGTCTTGAGGTGTTTGAGTAATGTAGGCCAGTGATTAATGATGGCAAAGACTACGGGGATTGGCCCGGGGAGTATATAATGCGGGGCAGCGGTCACAGTGACCACAAGCTGCCAGCAAAGCAAAAGGCCGCAACCAAGAACTATCAGTCGGACCACCTTCATATGTTACTCCCGTTCATTAGCTGGCGAAGCAGCGCACTGAAATGGGATTGAATTTCCGGGTCGTCAACGTTTCGAGGTGGGGGGCCTGTAAGTGGTATAATACGTTGCACATTGGATGGCCTTTTTGATAGAACCAAAATTTTATGGCCCATCCGCAAAGCCTCCATTGGATCATGGGTAACGAGTAATACGGTAGCGTTTTTTGTGAGTTTAGCTGAAAGGTTCTGCAGTTTCATTCTGGTGAGCGTATCCAGGGCAGAAAATGGTTCATCCATCAATAATATAGGTCGTTCCTCCATGAGAGTTCGTAATAATGCGCCCCTCTGACGCATCCCACCGGAAAGAGTTGCCGGCAGTTCCTCCTCGTATCCGGCAAGACCGGCCTGTCCCATAAGGTCGCGGGCTTTGCCACGAAGAGAAGCAGATTCTTCATTTCGTAACTTTGCGCCCAGCAGAATATTATCCAGTAGTGAAAGCCAGGGAAGCAATAAATCGTTTTGACTCATCCAGGCAATCTTACCATCTACCGAAGCCTCGGAATCAATACGAATAGTGCCTTGATATGGCAGATATGTTGTGCCCGATAGAATGTGCAGTAAGGTTGATTTGCCACAACCACTGGGGCCTAGGATACAGGTGCATTGGCCGCCCTCAATCGTCATAGAAAGATTGTCAAATAGAGGTTTGTCACCTAATACAAGAGAGAGCTTATCAAGAAAAATAGCTGGGGCTCCTCCAGACTGTACAGCTTCTGCCACCCAGTACTCTTTCACTATTGTTTTTGCTCGAACTGATAAAAATGATGGACAGGCCCATGGCCTTTGCCAATTGCATACCCGGCACCAGATTCGATTGCCCCGGTGATATATATCTTTGCCGCGTGAACTGCCTCCAAAACAGTATCGCCCTTAGCCATGCCAGAGGCTATGGCCGAGGATAAAGTACAACCTGTTCCATGATTGTTGCGGGTTTCTATACGCTTGGATGGAAGGATGATCAGCTCGTTCGTGTCGCCAAGAAATAGACAATCATCACTTCTATCCCCATTAAGATGTCCCCCTTTGATCAAGACATTTTTACAACCCAAATGACAAAGCTCTCTGGCTGCATCGTTTAGCATAGCGGATGAAGTTATTTCACGACCAAGAAGTATAGATGCTTCTGGTAGATTCGGGGTGATGATATCAGCCAAGGGGATCAGTTGTTTCTTTAAGGCATCAATGGCTTCGTCCTGCAGCAGTTTATCACCACTCGTAGCGATCATGACTGGGTCGAGAACAATATTAGCAACATGGAATTTCTTTAGTTGTTCTGCAACGGTCGTGATCAACTCCGGTGAAAAGAGCATACCTATTTTGACGGCATCGGTACCGATATCTGACAGAACAGCTTCCATTTGCAACCGCACAAAATCGATTGGCACCCCATGAATTCCGCTGACGCCGACAGTGTTTTGGGCAGTCAGAGCCGTAATAACACTCATTCCATAACAGCCATTGGCACCGATGGTTTTAAGATCCGCCTGAATTCCTGCGCCTCCACCACTATCCGATCCGGCGATAGTGAGTACTCGATGATATTTTTTCCTGACGTTTTTTTTCATGCTCTTTTTTGTCTTTTAAAATTAGATGGTGGTTGCATGGTATTTTAAAAAGTATCTGTTTTGTTTCTATTGCAAAAAACGCGCCTATTTTTTTTGGTTCGTGCCTTTCTGTTCCGCAACAATGGCATCTTCAGCTTGTAACTATTTTGCCCATCTCGAACAATTATGCCGTAGTTCTTGGTGTCTTTCAGATAAAACAAAAAGTTGAAACAATATTTTAAACATTGTTACGAGGCAGGGTACGTTTTGGGGCTGTGTACTGTCGGGGGACAAGGGGGGGCTGCCGGGGCATAAGCGGGGGCGTCTCCCCGCGTCCATGTGGTTTGCGTAAATGGAGAATTACCGGTAAAACTGGCATGAGTTTTCTCCCCTGAAATTGGAGAGCTTAGTACCGGCTATTTGTAATGGAAGTAGAAACAGAAAAGGCAGAATCAAATGAATGATCCTGCCCTTAGGAGGAGAAAGCTTTTCAGGAGTACATTATTTTTTATTTTTACGAAGTCTAGAGCCTGCGAGACCAACTAAACCAGCTCCAAAGAGGAGCATTGTTGCTGGTTCTGGGACTGGATTTGTTATTGGAGCTATAAGGACTTCTGGAAAACCGTTTGTCGCTCCAAAATTAAGGATAAACGAATAGTTCCCTGCGACATTGTCTAAAGTAGTAGTGGTCGGTGAAACTGGTGTCGAATAATCATAGATGACATTCCCTAGTGTCAGATAAAAACCGTCATCATGCACTATTTGAGTGCTTTCTTCAAAGTATGCAGTCCCTGTGAACTGGAAAAAAGATCCTTCGAACCCACTGCCGGTGTAGAATGAGTTAATGTCGAAACCTGTGGCAGTATAGGTCCAAACAAGATTGTTGAGGTTTGATGATGTAGCGCCTTGCAGAAAAGAATTATAAGTAAATGTGTCTCTTCTACTGTCAAAATTAATAGCATCGACTGTGAAATTTGCCTGTGCGGCCCAGGTTGGCACAATTTCTGGGTCATTTGCAGAAGGACTTGCAGTTGGTCCTGACCAAACGGAACCAGTAATCAAAGTCGCATTTGCTAATCCCGCCATACCAATCATAAACAAGCTAATTGCTATTCCTGCTAAAATTTTATTTTTCATTTTTATTCGCCTTTTATAAGGTTCAACATATAAAAAAAGTCGAGTTACCCTTTATGTAGACAACTCAGCTATC
>CAZDJE010000177.1:0-4686 GCA_964505715.1 uncultured Desulfocapsa sp.
GAAGTATAAATTCTGAGGAAAGAGCTACTGATTTTAGAAGTTCTTAAAATGGTATTTATATTCATCAAATTCGGTACTCAGTCAACCAACTATCCATAAGAAAACAGATTGACTGTGGCTTGAGTTTAGCAAATTTTTTATTGATTACGTACAAAGCTCAGCTACCAAACACACAAACTGTGTAACATGCTGAAAACGTATACAATTGTAGCCCCCGACATTACTCGAGACAACGTTACTCTCCTCATCGCCCCCAAGGGGCGGGCTCCTACACACCCCTTGAAATACTGGCTGATTAAAGGGAGGGATATATCAACTTTTAGAATTAGATCTTCAACCAAGCGATATGCAGTAACAGTGTAATGAGTAAGAATTGAATAAAGTTAAAGACCTTATCATTGTCTGCCTTACCAGAGAAGTAGATCATTTTTTGCCAAGCACTTCCCTTACAGCATCGATAAGTTCATCGCCTTGAATCGGTTTGACCACATATTTACTGATCCCCATCTTCAGTGCCTCTTCCTTTGTTACCAAATCGCTGTGACCGGTGGACATGATAACAGGCATGTCAGGTTTTATTTTATGCACTTCGCGGGTCAGCTCCACACCGCTCATATTCGGCATGGTCTGATCCGTAATAAGCAGATCAAATTGTTCCGGATGGGCACGTATTTTCTCCAGAGCTTCTTCACTGTCAGTTGTGGCGGTAACTGTGTACCCGGGATATTCCAGACGTCTTTTGTTTACCCAGACAAGCAGCTCTTCATCATCAACAAGGATAATCCGACCATTTTCCTGGGGCAATGATTTTTCATTTTTTTGCAATGCTACCTGATCGTCTTCAGCTGCTGAATTTTCTTCCAATAAAGGGAGGTAGACATGAAAGGTGCTCCCTTGGCCTGGTGTGCTCACAACCCTAACGAATCCTTTGGAGTCCTGGATAATGCCATGAATAACAGCAAGACCAATACCGGAACCTTTTCCCACCTCTTTGGTGGTGAAATAGGGTTCAAAAATTCTCTGCATGGTTTTTGTATCCATGCCATGACCAGTGTCACTAATAGAAAGCACAACAAAGGAACCGGGAGCAACATTTTCGTAGGCTTCAACGCCATCAGTCCCAAGGGTTTCACGAAACAGTTTTACTGTCAACGTTCCCTTTTGGGACTCCATGGCGTGGAGGGCATTAGAGCAGAGATTGATCATGATCTGATGGATATTTGTCGGATCTGCTTCAATATTCCCACATTCCTTGTCGATATCCTCTTTTATTTCAATAGTGGACGGTAATGTGGATCGCAGCATCAGAAGTGCTTCTTTGATAATTGGATGCGGAGTAAGGGGTTGCAACTGATGCTCTGTTTTGCGGCTGAATGTGAGAATCTGTTTAACAAGCTCAGCAGCCCTGATGCTTGACTGGATAACCATATCAATATCTTTGTCTGCACGACTGCCGATAGGAAGCTCTTCTTTGACAAATTGCGAATACCCCAGAATGGCCGAGAGGATGTTGTTAAAATCGTGCGCAATACCGCCTGCCAGAGTGCCGATAGCCTCCATTTTTTGTGATTGTTGGAGACGTTTTTCCAATGTAATTTTTTCTTCTTCCGCTTGTTTCTGTTCGGTCAGGTTAAGGCCGAACCCCCAATTCTGTTTGCCTATATTAATAAATTCCCATGAAATAGTTTTCTTTGAACCATCCTTGCACGTAACCAGAGTTTCCATCGGCTCAATATCTGATTTAGGCTTATTAACTTTCTCAACATTATGTTTCCAATCTTCTTTAATTTGTTTGCGGTACTTCTCATCGGGATATGCAAGAGGCCACCATTTTTCAGCCGTTGGTACTTCCTTGATGGTGTAACCGAACAATTTGGTGAAGGTAGGGTTTATGTACACAACTTTCTGTTCTATTCCAGTCAATATATATATTGCCAGTGGGGATGTTTCAGTCAATGTCTTAAATTTTTCTTTTTCTTTCCTCAGTTCCTTCTCTACTTTTTGCCTGTTCTGTATTTCTTTGTTAAGGATTTCATTTGCTTTAATCACTTCAATTTTTTCTAAGCCCATACCTCCGACAAATTCAGCTAAGCCGCAGAGGAACCCCATCGTCAACTTTACCTGATCTGTTGAAAAAATCGGCACACGTGAGAGAGCTTCGAGATAAGAATCCGAGTCAAACCCAAATTCTATTGCCTGCTGACGGAAGTATTCTTTATCTGGAGGTTCAAAGAAGAATTGCCCCGTAAATAAATTGCCAACATGATCCTCACCAACGATAATGGGCACAGCAACATCGACTAAACCATTTTTACATTTGTAAACATTATACTTTTCAAACAAAATCAATTGTTTAGTAAGAATTGTATCACTTTCCTGACATCGACAAGATGTGCCTGGATTAATCCGATGGAATTTAGTGCAAATATCTTGCCATCCAGTAGCAACCAGAATGTTCCCCTCAAGGTCTAATATTGCAGTTGCAGCTTTGGTTATTTTTGAAAAATTCTCAAAGATTTGTTGGAGGACATCCACATCTATGAGTTCTTTCAACAAATAAGGCATTTTATGTTCCCGGAGTCAAAAAAATCAGTAATTTAAAAAGTTGAAAGGGATAGAGAAATGTTTCTATAGCTAGACTCCTCTATCCAATTAAGATTTCTGTCATATTTATAACTTAGTTTATCAAAAATAATTGAAGAAGTACAAATGAATTATAGACTGTCCAGTAGAGTTAAGACTGGGAATGATAAGGTGCTATTGAGGAGAGAAGATACAAGTCAAAAACTATTCCTGTACACCTCTTGACCAACACCTACCAAGGTTAGGAGTGGCAAATCGAAGCTTCCCCCCTTTCTCATTAAATTACTTTTAGAAATCGTATTCAATGTAAATTTGACTCTATCGCAGAACATCTACTATCTGACAAGGCCATCTAAAATGAGACCTTACCACTGGTAGTGTAATGGTTGGAGCAACTTTTTTTTGGGACTCAATTCTTCCACCTGGACCGGTGTTTTGTACAGTTTGTTGAATGTGCCGACCATCTCCACAGCTGGCTAGAAGTAAAAAACAGGTGAAACCGACTACAAGCCTGAGAGAATTCATTGCAATTCCTCTGAATTAAATAAATATGCGAGAAATCTCATTTCGAACCAATCCATCGATTTCGCTTCACCTATCACCATTCAGGCCCCCCCCTACCATTCTTAGTTGCACATTGGGTATCATCCCCCAGTGTTTTTTACTCCCAGCCCTGGAATTTTTATCCAGATACAAAAGAGCATTTTTTTTACAATGTTTAATGATGAACTTTCCACGAACGGGAATCCAAACATCTTTGAAGTCGATGTCAGTCTGGTTTTTGGTGCCTTTAACGTCAAGTATTATTTCTCAACTTTTTCCAAATCTTCACCTATATCTCGGTGAAAATCCCACTCCATGTACTCTTTTGTCATTGGTAGGGAGAGCTCCAATTTATGGATTAGCTGAACTTCTATCGTAACTTTTTCTGGAATACAATGAAGCATATGGCCACCATAAGCTTTGTCTTCTGTGAGGAAGTGCAGATGCAGGCCGGAAACGTTGATCGTTGCCATAAAATCAGGGGTATAAAAACCGACCAGGACACCATTTATGTCTTTGAATTCAGAGGTCACTTGTTGTACAGCTGCCTCCACCAGCGGATAGTGGTTACTCTGTTTCGGGATCGATCGAGTCTGGATGTGATGAAATTTCCCTGCTATTTTTATCGCATAGAGCATATTGGGCGATGGCAGGAACCTACTGAGCTTCTTCATGAACAGAGTATGCGATAATCTATCCGAAACCACATGAATAGTTTCAGCAGAAAAATATGTGACTGCGGCAAAGGGTGTTTTCACCTCTTTACCTGCTTGCGCCACCTTCCCATCGGCATGTATCTGGTAACAGCATCCATCCAGGATGACCATTTCGCCATCAAGATCATCGAACGTGCCAATGCCGAAATCGCCATGTCGCAGTACATCACTAAGCAGTATGTCCTCTTCATAGATACCTTCGACCAGGGCATTAACCGGAGCACATAGATATAATGAATTTTCTCTCATGGGTATATTTCACACCTTTTAAAGCCTGGGGTAAGATAGTAAATCAATTGTCGAATATGTATTTAGTATACATTAGAATTGTTTAGAAACTATAGGAGATTATTTTTTATACGTCGTGGAGTTATTAGATGCACATTAGATCATCTAATCAAATTAGATTCATACAAGGTAAAATAAGTAGGGGTAAAGCAAAATTGTCATTTGCGGTAACTCGTTAATTTCTTTTAATAACGGTGAGTTGTAGAAAAAACTGTTTTTAGAGTCGCAAGCCTTGGGAGCAGGAGGCCGTAGCTCCGAAGCCTACAGACGAAAACACTTATTCGCATAAAATTCTATAGCTTACGTTTGCATCTTGTTTTGGCTGATTCCGATTACTTGCCTCTATGGTTAATTTTTTGATAGTAATAAAACCATATTTAAAACTAAACATGCTGTAGCTGTAAAAATGAGGTTATTCTTCAATTGCACTATCTCTTATCTGGCCAAAGAGATCTCATGCAATGTTAAACATTTTGAAAATCTGTAAATTTACCTTATTCCTGATAAAGCCAGATGGGACAGTTCCTGTTGAGGGGAGATATTTTTATTTTTAGAA
>CAZDJE010000178.1:0-4600 GCA_964505715.1 uncultured Desulfocapsa sp.
GGTTTGAGAGCAACCACTGTTCAGACCTTCGACAATGCAGAGATTGTAATACCTAATGCAGAGCTTATAACGTCTTCTGTGACTAACTGGACACTTGCAGAAAAAAGAGTTCGCTTAAAAATTCCTGTAGGAGTTGCCTATGGAACCGACATATCCAATGTCCTGAAAATTCTCTTATCATGCGCCGACAGTAATCCAACAGTTCTGACACAACCGCCTCCAAAAGCCCTGTTTCTCGCTTTTGGAGATAGTTCTTTAGACTTTGAATTAAGAGCCTGGATATCAGACTTTAATGATTCCTTGATGGTTCGCAGTGAGTTAAACCAGGATATTGAGAATGAATTTCAGATGGCCGGTATTGAAATCCCTTTTCCTCAGACTGACTTGCATCTTAGAAGTATTGATACTGAGGCTATAAGGACATTCCAACAAGCTACAATGACAGGGAATTCCGCATAGACACAAAAGGATTACAAAGATTTTCTTATTTCCCTAACATTGAATCTGGCTGAGAAATAAAAAGAATTGAGATTGAATCGCTTTGTCACGAGCTTAAAAAGAGCTAATCGAGAACAATAGTAACAGTAACTCTAGGATGATGACTTTGGAGCAGAGGTGGAAATAATTTATCTAGAAAGGAAGGTCATTTCCTGTCTGACTCAAGAAATCTTAAGCTAGTAGATAAAACCCCTCGCATAGCACCTACCAACTATCTACGCCTCCCCGTTATATCTCTGCACGAACCCGAAAAGACAAATTATAAAAGTTATAAAACCTACGGACGACGTTTAAGCGACCGGGACAACTCATCTGGAGTATTAATATTACTCCAGGCGTTCGAAAAAGATTGCGGGACCACGGGTGTGGAAATTTTTGAGCGCCTGGCCACCATGGAAATTTTCAGAATGCCCGATGAACAGAGTTCTTCAAAGTACTGTTTTGCCTGCGGTTCATAGAGGGCAAGAAGTGGTTCAACAAATCCATCCTCCTGCAAACGCGGTACTGTTCCATGGGACTCCGGGCTTCTGCTTGCAAGCAGCCACTCCAAAGATTCCTTGGTTACATTGGGCATATCGCAGGCGAGCAGCAACCAGCAGGACTCCGGATGCCAGCGCATGGCCGAAAGGATTCCAGTAAGCGGTCCTTTCACATCCGGGATATCTGCAATACGAGGTAATGCACTGAGATTTTCCGGAACATCCCCCTTTCCAGACAACACGATTTCACGGGTAAACTGCTGCAGCAAATCAACGCTGTTTTCTATCCATGTTTTTCCGTTTATCCCTGTAATCAAATGCTTGGGACGACCCATCCGTGAGCTCTTACCACCAATAAGAAGGCAGGCTCGAATAGGAACATCCTGTAACTTCGTTGCTAAATCGTTCATATCTGCAATGTGATTGTATCTTGAGGGACAGGTAAGATACCAGCGTCCCGTCCAAGCTGTAGAAAACGCTCAATGGCTGCCATCCCTTCTCCCCCAAGTTCTTTTGAATAGGTATTCACGTATAAGGCTATATGATTCTGCATAACCTGCTGATCCATCTCCTGCGCATATTTCCGAATATACGGAAGGCATTCATCTGGATGTTCATCGGCCCAGACAATGGAATCATGAATTGCCCGATCTATCTGCTCGATCCGTTCCTTGCCTAGAGAACGTCTGGCAGCAATACAGCCAAGTGGGATTGGATGCCCGGAGGTTTTCTCCCACCATTCGCCAAGGTCCTGCAGGCAAATAAGCCCGTGTTCTGCGTAGGTAAAGCGGCTTTCGTGGATAATGACCCCCGCATCAACCGCGCCCTCTGCCACCCCTTGCATAATTTCATCAAAACGCATTTCAATCAAATTACTAGTTCTAGGCGAATACATACGAAATAAAAGATTGGCAGTCGTCAGTTTCCCCGGAATCGCAATGCTTGCACTATCGAGTGATTTCACGTCAAATCCAGGCCTGGCAACGAGAAGCGGCCCGCAACCACGCCCGAGGGCAGCCCCGGCAGAAAGTACACAATATTCATCGAGCACATGCCCCAGAGCATGGAAGGAAAGCTTAGTAATATCAAGCTTTTTGTCCACTGCCCAGGAATTCAATGTCTCCACATCTTCAAGTGCAGGTGTTGCAAGCTGCAAACCAGGTACCGGAAGGATACCATGGGTTAAGGCATAGAAAATATAGGTATCATTTGGGCAGGGTGAATAACCAAGGGTCAGAGGTGTTGTCATTTACTTTCCAAGCCTTTTAGTAGAATGGCAGCGGCCTTACCTGCAAGATCACAAGCTTCTTGCAACTTCCATCTTGAGAGATCACGTTTTTCCACATAATTGGATATGGTCCGCAGTTCAAGAAGGGGCAAATTATATTCTTCGCAGACTCTTGCCACCGCGGCGCCTTCCATATTTTCACAGAGAGCCTCGGATTGACGACTGAGCATTGTTCCACGCTCTGCAGTTGCACTCACCCCGCAGACTGTGATAAAAGTTCCATTGCGGACAGGAAGAGCAGCTTCCTGTAACAGTATTCCTGCTCTCTTCAGTAAATCCGCATCTAATAAATAGTGTGCTTTATGTTGCAGATGTTCAGCAAGAGGCTCCATATGATCCGGATAACAGACGCCTAAATCACCAAAGAATTCCCTTTCGGCAAGGCAGATGTCGAGTAGACCACACTGCCCCCCATTGTCATCCAGATACGCACCACCGACTCCGAAATTCAGAACAGCGTGAAGAGCATCCTTCTCCATCTTCTGCTGCTTCTCAAGAAACCGGGTCAAATTGAGTGTGGTTTCCACCATACCAACCCCGGTGACCAGAGCAGTCCAGTCCCGTGGCTCGGGAACATCCAGATCCAGCAAAGATTGTAACTCAAATTCTGTTGCGCAAACGACAAGGAACATGGTAGGAAGACTTTTTTTAGGGATAATAATTAATTTATCAATCAAATCGAAAGATACTCTTTTAATTTACACTTAGCTAATTACGCATGCAACAGGAATTCTCACTCCAAGCTTACAACTACACACTTCCATCTGAAAATATTGCTCAGCATCCGGCGGATGCCAGGGAAAACTCGCGCCTTCTGATCCTTAATCGTCATAATGGCAAGCGGGAACATGGAAGATTTCATCAAATTATCGATCTGTTACAGCCGGGTGATCTGCTGGTGGTCAACAATACCAAGGTTTTTCCAGCACGACTCCACGGCCTCAAGGAGAGTGGAGGGAAGGTAGAGGTCTTTTTACTCTCCTATCCTGTGGAGACAAAGGGTGAGGATGGGGGAAAACGTGCAGAAGTCACAACACTTATAAAAAGCTCAAAACGTCCAAAACCTGGAAGCCTGCTTCTACTCGGACCAGATCTTCGGGCACGGGTGCTCGAACTGCTTGACGGCGGCAAAGTAACTATTGAGCTCAGCTATTCAAGCGACAAAGAGCTCTCTGTTATCCTGGAAAACTATGGTCAAGTGCCACTCCCCCCCTATATCAGCAGAAAGGAAGGGACGACCACCGAAGACAAAGAACGCTACCAGACGGTTTACGCAGAAAATCCAGGAGCAGTAGCCGCACCAACGGCAGGGCTTCACTTTTCAGAGGATCTGTTGCGAGCTATTCGAGATAAGGGCGTTGATTTCACAGGAATTACACTCCACGTGGGACACGGGACATTTGCCCCCGTTCGCTGTGAAGATATCCGGGATCACAAAATCCATCAGGAATATGTTTCCGTATCAGAGGAAAGTGCTGAAAAAATCAATGCGGTACGGAAAGCCGGAGGAAAAATATGGGCCGTGGGGACGACCACGGTGCGAACTCTGGAATTTATGAGCAACACAAAGGGCCGGGTACAGGCTGGGGACAGCTGGTGCGGACTCTATATTATGCCCGGTTACACCTTCAAGGTGGTGGACAATCTCATCACCAACTTCCACCTGCCAGAATCGTCACTGCTATTTCTGGTTTCAGCGCTCTGCGGCCGGGAAACACTGCTGGAGAGTTACCGGGAAGCCATCAATAAAGGCTATCGCTTTTATTCATACGGAGATGCGATGGCCGTATGCGCTAAAACCAGTAAGAGATGATTCTGATCAGGAGCTTGCTGTGGCGCAGGGACAACTTTCACCCGATTTACACGGAGGGGCTGGTTTCGCACTGCTGGTTTTCTCTTTTGTCTCAGGCTTTTTTGAAGAGTAGCCGTCTGCAAACCAACCACCACCCTTTAGTGTAAAAGAGCTCATAGACATTATCTTTTTAACAAGTCCATCACAATCCGGACACTGACTCAAAGGATCGTCGGACATTCGCTGCTGAACTTCAATAACTTTTTCACACGCTGGACATTCATACTCATATACTGGCATTTTCTTATTCCACCTTGCTATCATAAATATTATTATTTTAAACCATATATCAGGAAGGTAATGATAGAGTTCATGCTTCCTACCCGATGTGCAGGTACTGTAATGCGCAGCTTTATACCTGTCAACTCTCTGCTGATTAATTCTTCTGATAAATTTAATATCATCAAGTCATAATCCGGCCCTTCCTCCTCTCTTCACTTGACTTTTAATACCTTACAGAATATTTTCCTGACATTTCTTAAA
>CAZDJE010000179.1:0-4539 GCA_964505715.1 uncultured Desulfocapsa sp.
CTATGTTAATTTTGCTAGGAAGCAAAATTATTTATGAGTAAACAGCAAAAAAAAGAGATGGCATGAAAGGAAAGGAAAGGGAGAAGAACTGAGCGGATGGAATATTTATCCGCTCAGTTCTGAAATCATTAATAATTAGTGCTTAAAAGAACGCTGTCCGGTAAACATCATCGCAACTTTGGGGTCTGCTTCATTACATGCGGTAATTACATCTGAGTCACGCATGGAACCACCAGCTTGTAAAATGGCAGTACAGCCCTGATCGATTCCGACATCTGCACCATCTCTAAAGGGGAAGAAGGCATCTGAAATCATGACGGATCCTGGCAGGTTTGCTTTGTCTTCCAGAACTTTTGTATCGATTGCCTCTTTCTCAGCTTTGTCACGTTTTCCCTGGGTGATTTCTAGACAGAGATCAGCGTAGGGAATTTTATGAGTATCAAAACAGATGATATCCGCGTACTTGATATAGGCTTTATGTACTGCAATTTCTGCGACACCGACTCTGTCCTGCTCGCCTGTACCAATTCCTACGGTGCAGCCATCCTTGATATACAGTACAGAGTTTGAAGTAACACCATGTTCAACGGCCCAGCCAAAGATCATATCATCGATTTCACTTTGAGTTGGCTCGCGCTCACATGCATACTCGATACCTTTTCTGGTGGCGGTGGCGGGTTGCAGGTCGTTGATGGAACGGATAGAGTTTACCGCCGATTGCTGAGCAATAATTCCTCCATCAATAAGGGATTTGAAATCAACGAAACGGAATTTTTCAAAGTCCGCCAGCCTATCAATTGCACCCATTTTAATCACACGAAGATTTTTTCGGGCAGCAAGAATTTCAAGGCTTCCCTCTTCAAATTCAGGAGCGCAGACAACTTCGAGATAGTTTTTGGCCATGAGTCTCGCGGTATCGTTATCCACTGCCTGAGACAAAATAACTGCACCACCAAAAGCTGCGATACGGTCACATCTATTCGCTTTGCGGTAGGCACTTGCCAGGGTGTCTCCAATGGCTGCGCCACATGGGTTGTTGTGTTTGAGGATTACGGCTGCCGGTTTGTCTGTGAGATACTTGATGATGTTTAGGCCGTTATCCACATCGGTCAGATTGATTTTTCCCGGATGTTTACCAACCTGCAGCATATCCTCTGCGGTAATCGCAGAAACCAGACCATTTCCCGGTTCGATAAATGAACAGTTTCCAAGGGTGAGATTACCGTTTACCAACTCATAGAGTGCAGCTTCCTGGTCCGGGTTTTCACCATAGCGAATTCCGCGTTCATCAACGGATCCATCTTCCATCTTGATTCCCCATGTGCGTTTGCGGTAAACCAGTTTCTGATCTCCAAAGGAGATGGTCATATCCATGGGAAAACTGTCACCAAGAATGGTGGTATACATTTTTTTTAAATCACTCATAGCTGCTCCATATTGAATTGAAAATTGAACAAAATTGCTAGTTGCTAATCTGAAATCCGTACTCCCAGTTTTTACATACGGGATCGAGACCTATTTTTTCTGATGACTTCACTGACTTTATCAAGAAATCTGTGGTCTCCAGCACTGAATTGTTCAGCATCGGAATCGGCATCACCATAGCCTCCAGTAGCTGTGTGGGATCCGGTAGAATAATGTGTGGGGCCAAGTCCTAGCATGCCGTTACGACTTCGACATTGCCAAAGAACTGTGGCAGTATTGACTCAGTCAACTGTTCTTTAATGAGTTCAAGAGTTACTGAAGGATTCATTCGGAGAAGGTTCTCCTGTAAAGCCCTGATTTTCAGCATCCCTATCTGGTCAACAACGTAATGTTGACAATTAAGGTTGCTTGGCTCAACCACATCATAATCGGATAAGGGCATCTTGCCAATACCGATTTTAGCCATGGCACCGCAACTGCTGATCCTAAACCACCGAGTCCAAGGATGGCCACGTTGGATTCTTGGATGATTTTGTGTATACCCGGGGTATGCGAGCAGAGAGAAGGGCTTCTATTTCTTCAGTTCCTGGCGGACCACCTCTCTCTGGATAAAAGGCTGCATGAATCGCCGTCATGTAGAAGCGTATCAGCGCCTATTGGAAAGCCGTTAAGGATATAGATATCAGTGGCAGGTTTATAACTACTTGCAAGCTCCCCCAATGGTTTGGCAGGAAACAAATGGAAATGGTCGTTCATTTTCATGTATCAGATTGATTGAAGCAATGTATGTCAGCAGGAATGGCTGTGCGGAGCAAGAGTAGAATTTGCTGGAATCTCACAATTATTGAGGCAACTATAAGGGCCGATTGTGCTTTTATGACCAAGGGTGACATTGTCTAAAAGGGCACCGGTCTGAATGTTGCAGCCGGAAGCAATTACGGAGTCTCCTGAGATTGCGACTCCAGGATGGAGGGTGACATCTTTGCCAAGTGTGGAACCAGGAGAGACTTGAATCGAATCAGGGCTGATCATGGTGATGCCTTCAGCCATAAGAGCACGGTTTCTTCGCATCTGCAGTTCGTGGTGTGCCTCGGAAAGCTCAAGGCGAGAGTTGACGCCAAGAACATCCTGAGCATTAGGATTTATAAATTTATGGACAGAAAGATTTTCAGCAACTGCCAAAGTAACAATGTCTGTAAGGTACACTTCCCCCTGACTGTTATTCATTCCGATATTTTTCAAATGAGAGAAGAGAAAGGATTTATCAATGCAGTAAATACCTGCGTTGATTTCATGAATTTTTTTCTGTTCAGGGCTGGCGTCTTTTTCCTCAACAATAGAAAGAACTGTTTCCTCTTCACCACTTATGATTCGTCCATAATGAGTAGGATTATCAAGTATGGTGGTCATCACGGTAAGGGTTGAGTTTTGCGATCGATGCTGAGCGACCATCTCTTGTAAGGTTTCTGCTCGAATAAGAGGTGTGTCTCCGCAGAGAATCATGACACATCCATCCATTTGATTGAGAGCCTCCTCTGCACAAAGTACTGCATGACCGGTTCCTAGTTGCTTTTCCTGAACGACCAATTGCACGGAAAATTCAGACAGACTCTTTTCAACAGTTTCTCTCTGGTGTCCCACAACAACAATGGATTTTGTTGCCCGTAAGGGAGTGGTTGCCTGAAGGACATGATGCACCATTGGTGCGTAAAAGAGCTCATGCAGAACTTTTGCCCGGTTTGATTTCATTCTGGTGCCTTTACCGGCGGCAAGGATAACAAGATAGAGCATTGAATTGTCAGACATTTTAACCCTTATAACTGGAGTGGAAAGGAAGAATATGAGAGAAGAAAGTAGTAGCCTGAAAAGAGGAAACTGTCAAGAGGTGTGAAAATGGAAAACCGAAGAGATGAATGTATATAAAAGAGGAAAAGGAACTTTTCGCTTTTCAGTATGTGTAGGTGGGCAGGAGGCTGATTTTAAATGTCATAGTATTTTATTGGGCTTTCATGTAGATAGTAAAGGACGTTTTATATAGCAGCTGTTTGTTTGAATATTGTCATAAATACAAGGAAAGAGACCCATGCAAGAGAGTGTAAACTCCCCTGGGAGTAGATGGTACTGAAATAATGATTTTCAGCTCGGTGACCTTTCTCTTTCTCTTTCTGCCATCAGTCCTTGCTGCCAGCCTGGTGGCTGGCAAGAATTATCGTAACCACCTCCTCTTTGCGGCAAGTCTACTCTTTTATGCCTGGGGCGAGGGTGGCTATACACTGTTGCTTCTGCTCTCCATCGTCATAAGTTTTCTACTTGGACGTAGGATGGAAAAGTGCTCCGGGAACCAGAAAAAACTGCTGCTTGGGCTGGGAATTTCCTGTAACCTCCTGCCCCTCTTCGTCTTTAAGTATCTCCACTTCACCCTGATAGAACTGGCGCCTCTCTTCTTTTCGGATCTGTCGCAGTCGTGGCAGCTAGCTCATATCCATCTCCCGGCGGGCATCTCCTTCTTTACCTTTCAGGCCATTTCCTACCTTATTGATGTGTATCGACGGGTGGCACCCGCAGAGCAGAGCCTCCTGAACTGCGGCCTCTATATCGCTATGTTTCCACAGCTGATTGCCGGTCCCATTGTCCGTTATCATGATATCGCGCGACAGCTACAACGGCGTATTGTGACCCTGCCGGGGTTTGCGTCCGGGGCAGAACGGTTTGTCTTCGGTCTAGCAAAAAAGGTTTTGCTGGCAGACCCCCTGGGGGTGAAGGCGGATCAGATTTATGCCCTCCCCCTGCATGAGCTCAGCACCGGAAATGCCTGGCTGGCTGCAGTCTGTTTTAGCCTACAGATTTATTACGATTTTTCCGGATATTCGGATATGGCCATTGGTCTTGGAAAACTCTTTGGCTTTCATTTACCGGAAAACTTTAACTATCCCTATATTTCCCGCTCCATGCGGGAGTTCTGGCGGCGCTGGCATATATCCCTCTCCACTTGGCTGCGTGATTATCTGTATATTCCTTTAGGCGGCAGCCGGAAGGGAAGCCACCGTACCCTGCTGAACCTGCTTATCGTCTTTCTTTTTTGCGGTCTCTGGCATGGTGCAAACTGGACATTTA
>CAZDJE010000180.1:0-4527 GCA_964505715.1 uncultured Desulfocapsa sp.
TTTCCAATCTCTTTTTTGGTACGAAGAAGAGGCATGGGACAACTTAATCCCTTTGCATCAAGTGTGGCAGCTACAGCAATTCCGTCTTCAGCAACTTTAAGGTCACTCATGGGGGTTTTCCTCCAGGAAATATTGTTTCAATAGACTGTTAAACTTAATTGTTTGCATAGTCTTAAAATGATCAACTCTGTGCTCACTACAAACACATATAAGATATCAATAAGACGTATACTTTAGGCGCAAGGTTATGTCAAGAGCAAAATGAATGGCTATTCAAGCTTTCACTTAGTTGTTAATTTATTGTTTTAATGCGATATTTACGCAAATTTTACGAGTTAATATTAGCTTGTTTTTTCCATAGTAGCTTGACAAATGCTGTGGTCAAGGGTAAGAAAACTTTAATTTAGATAATAAACCGTTACTAACACAAAGATTTAACGGAAGGAGGAGAAGGCATGAGTGAAGAAAGTGTAATGGGAAGTAAGGTGAAAGATCTTTACAAAACCTGTTGTAAGTCAGAATGGAATCCAACGGTGGCAGGGGTTATCGTTGCGGTTCTTTCAATTTTGATAATGGCTTGGTGGCGTCCATGGGGTGCCGTTGGAGCCATTCGTAACTGGGGTGATTGGATTATTTATGGGTTGAATACTATCATCGGAGCCGAGGAAGGATTGCTCGGACTGTATGACGAGGCACCCAGAGGGATTTTTTCAGGATCCGGCTCAGTAATTGGTATCGGCTTTATTGCCGGAGCGTTTATTTCGGCCTGTCTTGGAAAAGACTTTGCTCTTCGGTTTCCACCCTATCGTGAGATGGTTAAAGCTGTCATTGCCGGTATCTTAATGGGGATTGGCGCGACACTTGCTGGTGGTTGTAATGTTGGTGGTATGTACAATGCAATCGGAAACCTTGCAGCTAACGGCTTCACCATGTGGATCGGTTTGGTTGGTGGTGTTTTACTTGGTCTGAAGTTGCTCTATATGGAAATGGAGTATATTACCTGGGGGGATGGCGGATCGGGAACCATTAATGTTCCAAATGTTCTGCAAAACCTTCTGGCCGTTGCCGCCTTAGGGGCACTTATTTGGGGTGCTTATACCTATGCCGGGAATGAAGACAGTGACTATTTGGCTTCTTTAGGTGGTGTTATTCTAATTGCTGCTGCCCTTGGCTACACCATGCAGCGTGGCCGCTGGTGTATGGTTCAGGGATTTCGTGAGCCTCATATGACCGGAGACTGTACCCTTGCTAAATCAGTTGCATTATCTATCCTGATTCTTGCTATTGGTGGTACCGTTCTCAAATATGCTGTGCCGGTAGCTCATGGTGGCGAATCTGTTCTCAATCCCATCAACTATGTACGTGGTACATTTGGCTGGGGATCTGTGGTTGGCGGATTTATTTTTGGGCTTGGTGCTATGCTGGCTGGTGGTTGTGGTTCCGGTACATTATGGCGTGTTGGCGAAGGTCAGGTAAAACTGATTATGGTGGTTCCTTTCTTTGCCATTGCCAATTCACTGATGACCAAATGGTTTCAGAATTTTGGACCAGACGAGATTAATCTTGAAAAATCAGGTGCTCTTGGTTCCTATGTATACCTTCCAGATGTAATGGGATATGGCGGAACACTTGCCATGATCGCATTTATTATGATGGTTTGGTATCTGGTTGTGACCTGGAATGAAGATACCAACAAGCTGATTGTCCCTATGTGATTACCACTTTTTTTATAATCACTTCTGCTACCCACAGTGCAGAGGGCTTGTAACATCAAAATCGCAGTCTCTCCAGATAAGAGACTGCGATTTTTTTTGGTTTTTAACAGGAATTATTTTTTGTAATTCGACATTCACGGATTTCTTTTATAGACTACACTATGGATTCAAATCAGTTACGAAAAGAGACTCTGATACAGCGTGATATGCTCTCAGCGGATGAACGAAACGGTAGAAGCAGTATGATTCTACGAAGCTTGCTTGAGCAGGATTTTTTTCAATCTGCAGAGACTTTTTTTTGCTACGTTAATTTTCGATCCGAGGTCGCTACACGTGTTCTTATAGAGACCCTATTACAAACTGGAAAAAAAGTTGTGGTTCCCGTAACCCTTCTTCAGGATAAAAATTTGCTTGCCGTTTCCATTACCAATCCAGATAGAGAACTTGCTCCCGGTTACTGCTCCATCCCTGAGCCGATTGTTGAAATTCGTGAAAAGCAGGTGCTTTCTCCTGATATAATTGATATTATTTTTCTTCCAGGGTCAGTTTTTGACGAACGTTGCGGGCGAATGGGCTATGGTGGAGGATATTATGATAGGTTTGTCTCCCAAAAAGCCCCACAGGCACTACGGGTTGGACTTGCCTATGAAGTTCAAATGGTGAATCAAGCCCCCCTGCAAGCCCATGATGAACTGCTTGATTATGTTGTCACTGAAAAACGTATAATTGCAGGAAGCCGATAAAAAAATCGTTGGAGAAAGCATGCGTAAAACAGCAATTTTTAGGGATTCTCTTTTTTTAGATCATGATCCAGGTTTTGATCACCCGGAATCTCCCCTGCGCTTAAAGGTAATTAACGAGGTGTTGGATAAAAAAGAAGTACATGACTGTTTTGTGTATCCGGAGTTTGATTCTGCAACGCATAAAATCATCAACCTGATTCACAGTAAAAAACTTATCAATAGAGTTGCAGAAACAGCCGGCAAGATATTTGATGTAGTTGATCCAGATACTAAGACCTCACCTGACTCCTATGCGGCAGCTATTCTTGCAGTTGGTGCACTTGTAAAGGGGGTGGACCTTTTACTAGCTGACAAAATTGATAATGGTTTTGCGCTGGTTCGTCCTCCTGGGCATCACGCTGAGAAAGATCGTTCCATGGGGTTCTGCCTGTTTAATAACGTTGCGGTGGCAGCTCAATATGCGATATCTCACTGTGGTTTGAAGCGAGTGATGATCGTTGATTGGGATCTTCATCATGGGAATGGCACTCAGGATTCTTTTTACGATAGCGATAAGGTGCTCTATGTATCTACCCATCAATTTCCTTTCTTTCCCGGAACCGGAGCACTTGATGAAACAGGAAAAGGAAGGGGAGAAGGATATACGGTTAATATCCCCCTGCCCGGATATCAGGGAGATGTGGATTACGCAACAATTTTTAATGATATAATTGTACCCGTAGGCAGAGAGTATAAACCGGAACTGATTTTAATATCCTGTGGTTTTGACATCTATAAAGATGACCCGCTTGGTGCTATGGAGGTCACTTCGGATGGCTTTGCCTATCTTACTAGATGTATGGTAAGGCTAGCTGAAGAGGTGTGTGGCGGAAAGTTGCTGGTAACTCTAGAGGGTGGTTATGACACGAGTGGACAGCGGGATGGTGCCATGGCTGTGCTGTCGGAACTTCTGGGGGAAGCACTTAATACGGGGTACTCAACAAATCTTGATAAGAAACGTGCAGCGAATCTTTGTGAACAAAAGTCCATGCATCCCGCCATTGATCAAGCAAGGGATGTTGCAAAAATGTTTTGGAAATTGTAACATTCAACTTTATACGGAGTATTTTTAAGCGGATGCAGTTAAGTGCTTGTTTTGTTATGGATGTTTAGTTTTTTTTGAGGGTCAAAAAAGTGGAAACAGTGCATACAAAAATTCTGGTAGCCGATGATGATAAGATGGTACGCACTACTGTGTCCAAGATTCTGGAAATGTTTGGTCATGAAGTTACCGCAGTCGATGATGGAAAATATGTCGCAGAAATTATAGATGATTCCTACGATGTTATTCTGCTTGATATCAATATGCCCGGTATGGATGGTTTTGAAACTATCAATGCATTGAATAAACTTGAATACGATATCCCTGTTATTTTTCTGACCGGAGCCGGCTCTATGGATTATGTGGTGAAGGCCATTAATCTGGGCGCCTATGATTTTCTGACGAAACCCATTGAGGATCTCGATATCTTTAATGTGAAGATTCGCCGTGCCATTGAAAAACGGATGTTTATCCGGCGGGAGATTCACTATAAGCGGGAGCTTGAAGATGATGTTCGGGCAAAAGCGGTCGAACTGGAAGAAACTAATAAGCTTTTGCTTCAGTACAGTCACAGTCTCGAAAATGCAACCGTTCAGCTTATGTCCAGTCTCCAGAATGCGATGGAGGAGAAGGATTTTTATACAGCGGGACATACCATGCGGGTCACAGAATATGCGGTGCTTCTAGGTATCGCCATGCATATCTCAGAGAGTGATCTGGCTACTCTACGTCGTGCGGCACAGTTTCATGATATTGGAAAACTGGTGATAGATCTTTCCTGCATTCAAAAACCTGGAAAACTAAACGATGAGGAGTGGGCGCTTATTCGTAAACACCCTGTTGTTGGAGCTACTATTATCAAACCTCTTGGGTTTATGGATAGAGAGCACTTTATTATTCGTCATCACCATGAGCGTATGGATGGCAAGGGGTACCCGGATGGACTGAAGGGTGATGAGCTTGATTTGCTAACAAAAATATTAATTGT
>CAZDJE010000181.1:0-4431 GCA_964505715.1 uncultured Desulfocapsa sp.
GGACAAGCTTCAGGCGTGGTGGAACCAATCGCTGGGGTTCTCGGAGCACTATTTGTTCTCAATATGCAAAATATTTTACCATACGCTCTTTGTTTTGCTGCGGGGGCCATGATTTTTGTTGTGGTAGAGGAACTCATCCCGGAATCTCAAAGAGAATATAAAAACATCGATTTGGTAACAATGGCAACAATGATAGGTTTTACAGTAATGATGATTCTCGATGTAGCTTTGGGTTAAGGAGGTTTGTCTTCTCCCCCTCTCGTATTGTGTTATTTATGGCAGGATTGTTCCTTAGAATCTCTTGAATCAAACATTCAGGATGAAGAGAAAAGAAGATGCCAGGGTGAGGAGAAAGCTAAAGGGAACAAGTGAATTCTTATAATTCAATACACCCTCCATAAGAGCCCGGTCAACAATCTTGTAAGTGGCATAGAGCATCATTATTAGGGGACAGACCACGGTTAAATTATCACCAACCGTGTCCAGAATGGTGCTTACCAGCCTGCTTCATTCCTGCTGGGCTGTTTTCTTCCAGGCTTATTGAGTTTAATTTTTCCAGAGGGAAGCGGGCAAGGAATTTCTCCCAGAGTTCGTATCGTTGTTCAATTGCTTCATTCGTTGTTTCTGGCCTTATTTTCAATCATCATACTCAGTTGTTCAAAGTCTTCTTTTAAAATTCTTTAAAATGGAGTCGGGACAACATATCGCACTGATTTGGTGCTGTTTATGTCGTTGCAATAACTTTCGAATATTGAAAACGTTTACCCCACTATCATTTGAACTGCTAGTAACCACAGTCAGATTCGTCTGAATTAGCGAACAGTTTGAACTGGTAATATTTCAAACCTGACCCGATGTGCTGTGTTTCCTGTTGCCCTTAACGGTTTACTGATAATGCTCCCGCTGTATAATAAGCGACTATGGCTAAAATCAATGATCTCACAACCGGACCGATCTTTCCGGCAGTTGTTAAACTGTCTCTTCCCATTATAGGCACATCTTTCATCCATATGGCCTATAGCTTGACTGATGTGCTCTGGCTTGGGAGGACTGGATCAGCGACAGTAACAGCGGTCACAACAGCTGGATTTTTCCTTTGGTTATTGATGGCTTTAGCCTACAGTACTAAAGCAGGTACTGAGACTCTTGTGGCTCAGTGTGTGGGCAAAAAAATGCCAGAAAAAGCAAAGAAAATTGCTGAAAATGCACTAACCCTGACTCTAATTGGCTCCTTTATCGCCTTTGTTTGTATCTTGATATTTGCCCCACAGTTGCTCAGCTTTTTTGAACTTGAAACAGAGGTGAGATCCCAGGCTATTGCCTATCTTCGTGTTGTTTCCTTTGGCATGTGTTTTTCAGCCATGAACCCGGTACTCGGTGCAATCTATCTAGGTCACGGTGACTCGAGAACACCATTTTTAGTAAATTCATGCGGTTTGATTGTAAATATAGTACTCGATCCGCTGCTCATATTTGGGTTATGGATCTTTCCAGAACTTGGCGCGACAGGCGCAGCAGTTGCGACCGTATTTGCAAATATTCTGGTTTTTACAATCTTTTTAATCAAACACAAAAGGATTACAGCGTATATTCCGCACCTGAAATTCTTGATCTTGCCACAAAAGGACATAGCATTTGCTATCCTGAAAATTGGTGTACCGATTTCGGTCAGCCATGTCGCCTTCTGTTTGTTTTCCATGTATATCGGTAGAATTGTATCCGCCTACGGTACTATTCCTTTGGGAGTGCAGAATATAGGGGCAAGCATTGAGGCATTGTCATGGAACACAGCCCTAGGCTTTGCAACAGCACTTTCTTCTTTTACCGGGCAAAATTATGGTGCAGGGAAGTATGAGAGAATCAGGCGAGGCTATTATATTGTTCTTGGCTTAAGCGTAAGCTTAGGACTCATAGCAACTATTGCTTTTGCCTTTTATGGTTACCAAATCTTCTCTTTCTTTTCGACTGAAACAGAGATGATTCTGACAGGAGAAATGTATTTACTTATCCTCGCTGTATCTCAGATATTTATGTGTATCGAGATTACTTCTGCAGGAGGGTTTTATGGTCTGGGGAGATCAAAGGCTCCAGCTGCCATTTCTATTCTTTTTACCGGGTTGCGAGTTCCCGCAGCACTGCTTGTGGTAACATATACGTCGTATGCATATGCAGGTGTCTGGTGGTGTGTGAGTATTAGCAGCGTATTTAAAGGTGTTATCGTTATGGCATTGTATTTTTTTACTTTAAAAAGGATTGCAAGATAACGGTTATTTAATGTCGGTTGCTTCTCAATCGCATTGAATCGTCAATTCAGAGTGGATAGGTTTCCCATGAGTCTTTTGAACAATCATATTTTTCTTCTTCTCCTCATCACACTGCTCGGCATTGCTTTAGGCCGATTGCGGATAAAATCTTTTTCTCTTGGGACATCAGGTATTATCTTTGTCGCGCTCTTCTTCGGTCATTTTGATTACGTTTTACCCGTAGATTTTCAAACCCTGGGGTTGGTGTTGTTTATTTATTCCATCGGTCTTCAAGCTGGCCCAGGATTTCTCAATTCATTTAAGACAGGAGGGCTCAGGCTTTCAATCGGCACCCTCACGGTTATTGGTACGGGGTTTATCACAACTCTGGCTTTTTCGCTTTTTTTTGATTTTAACGCTTCGGTTGCCTCGGGACTCTTTGCCGGAGCTCTCACCAGTACTCCAGGTCTGGCTGTTGCAGTTGAAATGGCAGGTGAAAACGGTACGACTGCGGCCTATGGTCTCACCTATTTTTTTGGGGTAACAGGAGTTATTGTCTTTATACGACTCTTGCCAAAATTCCTCAAAATCGACATCCCCACTGAAGAAAAGACACTTCAAAGAGAGCTTGCAAAAAAACATCACCCCATCACCATCAAACATGTAGCGATCACTAACCCAAATATTTTCGGTAAAAAGGTCAAAGATCTCAGTCTCAAAGCCATTGCCCCGGTTGTCATGACACGGTTGCTTCGTACCGGAGCCGATGAACCAATCCTAGTGAGGGCTGATACCGTTATTGAAGAAGGTGATCACATCCGAATAGCCGGGCGAAAAAAAGATCTTGAAACCATCCAACCATTTCTCGGCAAGACCATCGCCAGTGAAATAAAATTTGAGAAAATACTCAGCAACAAGAGATTTATTGTCTCCAACACAGCCATATCTGGCATGACCCTGAACCAACTCAATTTTCATGAGGTCTTTAGTGTTCAGGTCACTCGGATCACACGGAACGGAATCGACCTGTCACCAACAGGAAATCTTCGTATTCATCTGGGGGACACAATCTTTGTCGTTGGAGATAATCGAACACTGGAAAACATGGCAAAGGTATTGGGCAATGATCTCAAAGAAATATTCAGTATCAACTTACTCCCGATCTTCATTGGAATTTTTGTTGGTTTTCTTTTGGGAAAAGTACCGATCTACATTCCTTTTGGAGGAACCTTTACTCTAGGCACTACCGGGGGCGTCCTGCTTTCGGGAATTTTACTTGCCAACCTCTATAAGTTAGGTCCATTTATCTGGGAGATCCCAGCAAATGCCAACACCTTTATTCGTGAATTCGGGTTGATTCTTTTTCTCGCTACCATAGGAACAAACACCGGCTCGACAATACTGGAAACTTTAAGCCAACAAGGAATGGAGCTGTTGTTTGCCGGGGTAGTCGTTACCCTCCTGCCCCTCATTGCCTCTGTCTTTGTCTGCAGATATATCATCAAGCTTCCTTTTCTGAGAATGCTTGGCGTAATGTCCGGCTCTATGACAAGTACCCCCGGGCTTGCAGCAGCAACAGATATCTCTTCGACATCTTATGCCTCATCCGCATACGCTACGGTATATCCCATGGCCTTGATTGGCATGCTTCTTGGCACAAAACTGCTTGTTCTTCTTTTATGATAGAGTCATCTCCAGGCAGGCCTGATAATGGATTTGCTCCAGCAGCAAGCAAGAGGTTGTTCTGCATCACGGCATTTAATATGTCTTTTACTGATGGAATAACGAAAGCTAATGTGATATTGGATGCTTCTTTGGTACTTTTCCAATGGAAGGCGAATTCTTATCATTTATTCTAACCGGAGCAGAAAAGATGCTCCTTAAAAAACGTAGCCGCCCGCCGTTCTGACCAGTACGATTGATCCCACGGTTTCTCAACAAACCCCACATGGCCACCATATGGGGGTACTTCCAAAAAAAGCGATTGGCTCTTCTCAGCCTCTTCTATCGGATAACAAGATTCCGATAAAAAAGGGTCATCTGCTGCCTGGACCAAAAGAGTAGGAATAGTGATACCAGATAAAAACTGCTTTGAAGAACATTTTGTATAATAATCCTCCGCATCCTTAAATCCGTGAATTGGAGCTGTATATTTATTGTCAAAAGGCCGAAACGTTATCATCTTATC
>CAZDJE010000182.1:0-4320 GCA_964505715.1 uncultured Desulfocapsa sp.
CATGGCCTACATACCTGCTTTCAAACTACAATGAGACTTGCTTCGGGAGTCGCTGCTATGGGAGTAAGTTTTATACAATCTACCGTACTATTCTTACAGGAGCGATAAAGGCACGCTGGCTGACCATCGGTATCGTGGTGGGTATGTTTGCTCTCTCACTGTATGGATTCACCTTTGTGGATCAACTGTTCTTCCCATCTTCCACCAGCCCCATGTTTCAGGTGGAAGCTCAGTTTCGGGAAGGAAACCACATCCTGGAAACCGAAAAAAGTGTTATGCAGATGGAAGAATATCTGCTGAAGATCGATGGTGTTGAAAGGGTGGCGGCAGCCATTGGTGGCGGGCATCCCCGCTTTATTCTCACCTATGACACTCCCGTTGAGGCCGCAAATCAGTATACGAACATCCTGGTCACAGTTACAGATCATAAGCTTATAGACTCCTTACAGCAATCCATTCAGCAAGACTTTGATGAGATGTTTCCAGATGCAGTTGTTAATGTGAAAAAATTCAATTTAGGTCCTGCCCTCGGTGGCAAGATACAACTTCGTATTAATGGCCCGGATCCTGAAGTAATCAGAGCTCTTTCCGAAACTGCCATGGCAATCCTTCGTGATGAAAATGCCAAGGCTATCCGCACGGAGTGGGGAGCTAAAGTAAAGACCCCACAGCCCATACTTGCTGAAGAACGTGCCATGACACTTGGTATCACAAGGCCTATGCTGGCAAGTGCTCTCCAGGCCAATTTCTCAGGCACCACCACCGGAATTTATCGTGAAGGAATTGACCTTATCCCAATCATTGCCAGGGCACCTCTTGCCGAACGGCAGTCCATTGAGGATATGAAGGAGTTACAGATATATTCCCCATCTGCTGGAGAAAACGTTCCTATCCTTCAAATTATGAATGGTGTGAATACCGAATGGGAAAATGCTAGAGTTTCACGCTGGCATCGTCGCCCGATGATCAAGATCCATGCTGACCCCAAGACCGAACTACCAGGCCAGCTCTTCAGTCGGGTCAAACCGCGGATTGAACAGTCACTCGGAGTCGACCTTGCCACCTATCGCGGCACTCCTTTAAAAGAGGGTGAAAAATATACCGCATCCACCATACCATTGAAATATGATGATGTTATTCCTCTTAAGGGAATGCCAGGATATTTTCTTGCCTGGGGTGGAGAGCTTGAAGATTCTGCAGATTCCACCAAACAGCTCGCAGAAAACATTCCGATTTATTTCGGCATGATGATCTTGGTTGTCATTTTTCTATTCAATGCCTTTCGGCAACCACTCATTATCTGGCTAACCGTTCCTCTTTCATTGATCGGGGTAACCTGCGGGCTTCTGCTGCTCAAACAACCCTTTGGCTTTATGGCCTTACTTGGTTTGATGAGTCTGGCAGGCATGCTTATTAAAAATGCCATCGTACTAATTGACCAGATTGATCTGAATATCAAAAATGGGATGCCAAGAATGGATGCAGTGGTCGATTCAGGGGTATCGCGGATGCAGCCTGTTATGATGGCAGCTCTTACCACTATGATGGGTATGATTCCACTATTCACCGATGCATTTTTCGTAGCAATGGCTGTTACTATTGTTTTTGGTCTGGGATTTGCGTCTGTGCTGACACTGATTTTTGTACCCGTTCTGTATACTGTTTTTTTCAAAATCAATTAGTTATCCAACGTTCCTCCTATGGAGAACCAAATGTCACTGCGCCCGCTTAAACTCTGCTTTATCTTCTGTATACTCGCCCTTCTATGTCCTGCACTTTCCAGCGGTGAACAGAAATTACCTGTTTATAATATAGGAACGGTAACGGATGGTACAACAGCTACCGATCATGCAATGCTCACTCTTTTTAAGAAAGAGCTGCAAATGCTGGCCGAAGGAGAATTTGTACTTAACTTTCCAAAATCAATGGCCCTTTCCGGAAAGGACACAAAAGAAGGTGCAATAACTGCGCTGAACAAACTGTTTTCAAATCCTGATACAGACCTTCTTCTCACCGTCGGCGGTATAGGATCAAGTGTGGTTTTCAAATGGGACACCATTCCAAAACCGGTGGTAGCCCCCTTGGTCCTGGACTCAGTGTCGCAGGGTGCCTTAGACAAAGACGGCAGCAGTGGCATACACAATCTAACCTTTATGGACTCCATGTTTAATATGGATATGGAGGTTATAAATTTTCGGAAAATTGTTCTCTTTGACAACCTGGCAATACTAATTGATCAACGTGACCTCAAAGCACTGCCTGAGATAACAAAATATGCCAAACGACTGGCAAACGAACACACAATCACCGTAACTCTGATCCCTGTAACAACGTCACCTGAGCAAAGTATTGCTGCCATCCCCGCAGCAACAGAGGCGGTGATGGTCGGCTCTCTCTATTCATTTTCAAGTGCAGACCATAAAAAACTAAGCCAGGGACTGATTGATCGACACCTTCCCAGTTATGCTATCTGGAGCTATAGTCAGGTTGAAAATGGGCTTCTGGCAACCAATGTGCCACGGGAGATCGCTGCAAATCTTGCAAGACGTTCTGCCGTTGCAGCCCAGGATATCCTTCTTGGCGAGGACGCATCCACCCTTACCGCAAACTTCTCACGAGGCCGTGAACTCACTATTAATATGGCCACTGCAAGATCGCTCGATATCTACCCGGGTCTTGCCATCATGACCGGTGCAAACCTGCTTAATGAGGCTCGAACAGATATTCAGCGTCGCCTCACCCTGCATGGAACTGTACAGGACGCCTTGAAAGAAAACCTTGACCTCTCCTCCTCAAAACTTGATGTCGCAGCTGGAAAATACAGTGTCTCCGAAGCCAGATCCCCTCTGCTTCCTCAGATTGGAATAGGCACCGGATACCGGGTTATTGATAACGACCGGGCAACACTCAGCTTTGGCAGCACTCCTGAAAAAGCATGGACCGGCACAGCTAGCGCCTCCCAGCAGATATATTCAGAACGCAGCTGGAGCGCATACACAGTCGAGAAACATAATCAGGAAAGCAGGGTCATGAACTATGAGACTGCCCGTCTGGAGGTGATCTATCAGACAGCCGTTGCATATATCAATGTTTTACGAGCCAAGACCATTGAACAGCTAGTGAAAAACAACCTGAAGTTGACTCAAGCCTATCTTGATCGTGCCAGAATCAGAGTATCTACAGGTGTGGCAGGCCCCGATGAGATTTACCGCTGGGAGACAAAATTTTCCACTGACAAAATTGACGTGCTTAAGAAAGAATCCACATCTCTTGATAGCATGACCGTAGTAAACAGAATTCTAAACAGACCGATCCAGGAACTCTTTGTTGTCGAAGAGACAGATCTGAACGACCCGCTCAATGCGCTTGGCAACAAACTTTTCTATCAATTGACTAAAAACCCAAAGGATCTCCTTTCATTTCAAAATTTCGCCGTTACTGAGGCATTGGCAAACCGCCCTGAGCTTAAAGCCTTTGATGCTGCAATAGAGGCCAAACGTAGAATCAGAACGGCGGCCGGACGTGAAATATGGCTTCCCGACTTCACCCTAGAAGGAAGTGTGGATCAGTATTTTAATGAAAGCGGTTCCGGACAGCGCGGCCAGATCGAAGATGGACTTGATGATACGGACTGGCAGGTTGGCGTTTTTGCCAGTTTGCCACTTTTTGAAGGTGGTCGTAAGAGTGCCGCTTTGGGTCGAGCCAGAGAAGAACTTCGCCGCTTACAGATCGACAGACAAGCGACTGCAAACCAAATCAATCAGGAGACCCTTATCTCCCTGAACCAGACCCGCGCATCCTATCCAGGAATCAGCTTATCACGCGACGCCGCCGATTCTGCAAGACGCAACCTTGATCTGATAACCGATTCCTATGCCCATGGTATAAAATCGATTATCGAACTGCTCGATGCCCAAAATCAGGCCTTAATAGCAGATCAGGCTGCAGCCAACTCTGTCTATAACTTCCTTATTGACCTGATGGGTGTTCAACGCTCCATGGGGGAATTCATATCATTTCAGCCACCGGAACAAACGGAGATCTGGTCTGAACGCGTAAAACAGTATTTGGATAATCCTCCTGAAGCCTCAGCACCTCTCAATTAATCCCGACATCAAAAGGAGACAGAACGATCACTCTGTCTCCTCCTACACTACCTGCCTGCTTTCGGAGCCAGCTAAACACAGTATGAACGACAGGATTTTTTGCCAGCGCGGCCAGAAACTAACAATGGCTTTTTAAACCTCTTCTCCGATCCTGCTACAGAGTCGCCGAATAAAATATATTTAAGGCATACCCTTATATGTCACGGTGACGCGC
>CAZDJE010000183.1:0-4250 GCA_964505715.1 uncultured Desulfocapsa sp.
CACTATTTGCTACTCTTACTGATCTTGTCAAAGGATGTCCCCGTAATATTAAAAGACGTCTTCTGCGCGATATCCTGATTATTCTTTTTGTAACCTCGGGAGCCATCCTTGCCATTGTTCTTGTTCAGGGCATAAAAACCCAGCGCGACGTCTCATCCTCTATTATCGCTAAGGCAAACATTCAGGTTTCCACCCACTTTCAATCCTTTGCCGATCCACTCGTCAATATTCTTAAACTTCTCGGCAAATGGGGGGAGTCAGGCCTGCTCAAGGTGGATAACAATGCACTTCTCGCTACCCAGTTTCAGGCCCTTATGGAAATTCAGCCTACAATACATTCCATTTCTATTGCGGACCCCAAAGAGAATGATATCCAGCTCTCTCACATAAATGAAGAATGGATTTTCCATGATTTTAACAATACTAGATCCACAACTTCCAGATGGATAGGTCAGTCTTTTACAGAGGAAAAAATACTCGCGGCCAAGCGCGACAATATGACCACCACCAACTGGTTTCGTGGGGCTATGCTCACGCCTGCCACTGAACCGTTTTTTATGACGGACCCTTACCTTCAAAAAAGTACAGGGGACGTCGTCATTACTGTCAGTTATCACTGGAGTAAGCGGAATGTCCCAAACAGTGATCATGTATCCGCCGTTTCTTTTACCATACATAGTCTCATGTTTTTTATAGAGGAACTGCAGATCACCCCCAACAGTCGCATCCTGCTTTTTGAAAAGAACGGTGACCTGCTGACAAAAATCAAAGATAATGCTGTCAATAGTAACCCCAAAGACAAACATTATATTTCACCACAGTTACTAGTAAATGTTGCCTCAAAGCTCAAAGCAAGCACGCCCGATACAGATCGGATAATTTCTCTTAAAAGCGGAGGTAAAACCTGGTGGCTTGGACTCAGTCAGCTGCATGAAGGAAATAAGGATGTCTGGGTTGCTGTAATGATTCCAGAGGATGATATCTTTTCAGACCTTCATCAACAATGGATATACTTTGGACTACTTGTCAGTTCCATATTTCTGGTGGGCATCGTTATGACCATTTTTCTGGTGCGTAAATACAGTCATCAGCTCAAAGATCTGCCGCAACAGCATATAGACAGTGAGGGATATGAAACAGAGCTTGCAGCTTTAATTCGTGCCGGTGAATCAACCACCCTTGAATTCAAGTCAACCATGAGGACCAATTTAAAAACCGGTAAGACAGGAAAAGAGATCGAGATCGCCTGGTTAAAAACGGTAGTCGGTTTTATGAATAGCGATGGAGGAATCCTTCTAATAGGAGTGGATGACTCAGGGGAAATCCTTGGTACCGATGGGGACAATTTTGCTTCTGAAGATAAGTGCCGGCTCCACTTTAAAAACATGCTAAACACTCATATCGGTGCCGAGTTTACCCGCTTTATTCACTTAAAAATTGTTTCTGTCAAAGACAAGTCAATCCTTATTGTAGAATGTGAACGGGTGCGCAGAGCTGTCTTTCTCTCCATAGGCAAACAGGAAGACTTCTTTATTCGCTCCGGTCCGTCGAGTATTAAACTTTCCATGAGCCAGATGATTAAATATTTAGGTGAACGTTAGAATGGATACAAAATACAAGTCGATTACCTCCCGCTGCTTTGTGAATGCCCCCTGGTATGAACTGAAAGATCGATATCTTGATCTGTTTTTACAGCATTCAATTCAGCCTGAAATCGGTCTTGAGGGGCTTTGTCTCTACGAAGAATCGGAGGATGAGTTTAGAAGGATTGCTTTAATATTAAAAGACAACGGACTCGCCTGCACCCTGCATGCACCTTTTTTTGACCTTTCTCCCGGTGCATTGGACCCGGTCATCCTTGAGGCCAGTCGCAACAAGCTTAGAAAGGCTGCCAAGCTAATCTCCATCTTTCAGCCGAAATCCATGGTTTGTCATCTAAATTTTGAAGAGAACAAACAGGGCTACAAAAAAGAACAGTGGCTTTCAGCAGCCTGTCAGACATGGAATGAGCTCAATGGAATTGCAGCAAAAAACGGGTGTTTTCTTCTGCTTGAGAACACCTATGAAACGAGCCCATGGGCACATGAAACTATCTTTCAAAAACTCGATTCACCGAATCTGCAATTTTGTCTTGATGTGGGCCATCTTATGAGTTTTGCAAAAACTCCCTGGCAAAACTGGCTCCCCAGACTCTCACCATGGCTCGGCCAACTTCATCTGCATGACAATAACGGTGAAAAAGATCAGCACCTTGGGCTTGGACTGGGATTATTTGATTTCAAATCTCTTTTTCAATTCCTGAACACACACAGACTGCATCCCCTTGTGACCCTTGAACCTCATAGTGAGGATGATTTGTGGCAGGCTCTTGAATATCTGCATACAACAAAGCTTCTCGAGCTTGTTTGACAGCTCAGCCAGGTTCCTGTAACAGTTTGCCTGTTTCCTTTGGAGTAAATCCAAAATAATTGGCAATCTCTCCCCAGCTCTTTTTCTTCCTGATATGTAAGCTCAGAATATCAGCAGCTACCATATCTCGTTTTCCATACCTTTCCAGAAGATATATCAGAGTCAACTCACGACCGCTTGCACCCTCTTTACGCAAAACCATAATATCATGATCACTTATAGCGAAGAACTCTTTAAGCATTTGATCGATCACACTCTCGGTAAGGTCGGCATTGCTGGCAACAGCCCTTCGAAGTGCATTCAGGGATTTTTCATGTTTTTCATCGCTCACAATGCTCTCAGACTCAAGTATCTGACTCCATGTTCCACCATTATCAAGAACGGCCAATAAGGTATTAAAATCAACGCCTCCTGCACGTTCCACAAACAGACCGATCAGCAAATCATCGGGATCAATTGCCCCTTTCATCTTCATCATCACAATCTGGCTCTTTGATATATGGAAATTCACTGCAATAAAAGAATTAAAACTGGTGGTAAGCAGGTACTTATCCGCTGCAAACTTATTTTCAGGATCATAGACTCTGTCCTTAAAGCAATGACAACCATTCGTCTGATTGGGAATATCCATGGCTAAAACAGCGGTACTGAAAAGCAGTACCAGGAAAAGGCATGCCATATTTTTCATTGTTTTTCCTATAGGTTAAATATAATTCAAGTTAATGAAGCTTTAATGGGGCCCGTCGAAAACATTGTCTTTGAGGCTTGTTTTTGATATAAAAAAAGAGAAAGAACCATTTCCTATTAATTCTTCCCATCCAGAATACCTTAAGACATTCCAAGATACAAAACCTTATGACACTGGTATCAAAAAAGAAGCGAGGCATTATTGTTGGTGGAACGGGACTGATTGGCGGAGCCATGGTCTACTATTTCAGCAAAAAGTGCCAGGCAGAAATTGAAATCTTATCACCAAACTCCAAAGTAATGAACCTTGGAAGTGCTGATGAAATTGAACGATACAGCAGGCAATGGAAACCAGATTTTATTGTGAATGCAGCCATTGCCTCCATCGACTCTGACCCGCAGCTTGCCTATACTGTCAATTATCTTGGCTGCATAAATCTTGCTAAAGTTGCTCTCGCACTTAACATTCCCTATATTTTTATCAGCTCAGCTGCCGTTCTACCTGCCGGTACCGACATATCCGAAGAACAGCAACTCCCCCTGCATGCGAATCTCTCTAATTATGCAAAATCAAAGCTGATGTGTGAAAAGACCCTCAAACATATGCGGAAGCAACAGGGGCTAGATTTCACAACCATTCGGCTGGCAATTGTTTATGGAAAGCATGACCATAAGACCCAGGGATTCCATCGTTTACTGCACTCGATTGCAGATCAAGCGATGCCGCTTTTTCTTACGGCCAAGGGGGTTCAGCATTCCTATTCAAATTCAAAAAAAGTTCCTCATTTCGTCCATCATATCCTAAACAACAGAGCTGAATTCTCTGGACAAGCTTATAACTTCGTTGATTCGAACCCCGTTGAGCTAGTACACCTTATCCAGACCATAAAGAGTTTTCTCGACGTAAATAAGCCAAGAAATATCTTTTTGCCACTCTCTATGGCACAATTTGGTTCAGGAGTGATAAAAAGAATCCTGAAAGGATTATTGCATATCGGGATCGATGCGAAACTCCCAGCAGAACTTATGTTTTTAAGACAGTTCTATGAAACACAGACACTTGATAATAAAAAGTTAAAAAGATCTTCCTTTATTGACCCCTGGCCAGAGCAGACAATTTACTCAAAGCTCCCTGAAATCATAGAATATTATAT
>CAZDJE010000184.1:0-4191 GCA_964505715.1 uncultured Desulfocapsa sp.
AAATTCAAACGTCCAGCAATAATTTTTTCTGATTACGTACAAAGCTCAGCCATTTTTGTCTATCATTCCCGCAAAGGCAAGAATCTAGAAGGTGGCACGAAACTGGATCCCCGCCTCCGCGGGGATGACGCATCTGGGCACTTGTAATTCTTACTTTTTTTATCAGCCTATTACGCCTCAAACATGTGACGTTGGCTAAGTTTTATACGTAATCAGATAATTTTTTCTATCTTGTGATTAGTTAGATGCCCCCAGAATAGTTGGAATTGTATCATTCCCCTGAAGATACTCTAAAAACACTGAGGCAACAGGGGAATGCTCCCTGTTTTTACGCTGCACCAGATAAAATGGCCGTTCAAGCGTCTGTCCCTGAACAGTCACTGCCGCGAGCCTACCGCACTTAATATCGTCCCTAAGAGCACAACTGGAAAGAATGGATATTCCAATTCCTGCCTTGACTGCTTCTTTGATGGCCGCAGTGGAGCCTATCTCTGCAACTTCCAGAAGATCACTCTCCTTTAAGCCGTTTTCTGCAAGAATTCTGGAAAATACCTTCCGGGTACCGGATTCAGGCTCACGCAAAATAAAAGGTTCCTGCATAACTTTGGCCAATGTCACAGGCTTCCCATCTGCCCATGGGTGTTCCGGGTGTACCGCCAGAATTAATTCATCGTGAAACATCCTAGTCCAACTCAGACCGCTTTCATTCCACTTTGCCCCAACCACTCCAAAATCTAACTCGCCCTGTAACACCTTCCCTGAAATAATTCGCGAACTGCCGATACGTAGTGTCGTTTTTATGGAAGAATATTCGACACGGAACCCGCCAATCAGTTCCGGAAGCAGATACGTTCCAGGGATAGTGCCGCAACCAATTTCAATCCTGCCGACCAGGTTGCCACTGTACTGCGCCACTGCCTGCACGGCCTCCTGTCTGGTCTGAAGTATTTTCTGGGCGTAACCATAAAACAGACGTCCCACCGGGGTTGGTTCCACAACTCGCCCTAGCCTGTCGAGCAACTTCTGCCCTAGTTCCTGTTCGAGACTGCGGATATGTTCACTGACAGTTGGCTGTGTAAGGAATACGGCGTCTGCTGCCTGGGTAAAGCTTTTCAACTCAACCACTTTACAGAATGCTTCAAGTTTCTTGATTTCCATATATTCATTCGTCCCAGAAAAAGTCTATTTATTAACCGAATAGCTTAGCTCATTACCATAGATATTTCCTATTTGCATTATAGGAATTATCCGATTATTTATTTCCTCTCTTTAATCAAATACATAAACACTGTTCCCACTTATTCTAAAAAGGAGACTTCAATGAAAAAAATTTCCGTTATTGTCCTTTCTCTTATATGCCTGCTCAATATGGCAGCTTTATTTGAAAAATTTAACTACCTGGAACCAGATCAGTTTAAACAATGGATGGAAAACGACAAACCCATGATCATTGTTGATATTCAGGATAAAGCTGCCTTTGCTGCCCACCATTTTCCAGGCTCTATTGAAACAAACGCCTTCCCGGTTAAAACAGATGCCGAGAAAAAACGGCTGAATCAAGCAGTGGATGCCTACAAAAACATCGGCAAAGATGTGGTGGTTGTATGTCCCCGCGGTGGTGGAGGTGCCAAAAGGTGCTACTCCTATTTAAAAAGCCAAGGTGTCCCTGAAGAACGTCTGACTATCCTAAAGGGTGGCGTTGACAACTGGCCTCACCGTGACATGCTTGTAAAGCAATAAAGAAGAGAGAAGGAAAATGAAAAAAACATTCAACTTAATCATAACTGCTGTCTTTCTCTTGATCCCCTTATGGGCACAAGCTGGAAACGAAAGCAGTGGCACAATCACCATGGAATTTGATCTCTCGGAGCACGATGCTAATCAAGAAGCACAGCTCTGGATACCATATCCCCTGTCTGATCGGGATCAAGTGGTCAGCAACATTCATATCAGTGGTGACTATGCCGAATCCGCCGTGTACAGCGATCAGAAATATTCTACCCCTATGCTCTATGCCCGCTGGAATAAGGGAAGTGAGAGCCGAAAGCTTACTTTCTCCTTTCATGTTGTACGTCAAGAAGTTATGCGAAGAGATTTTCCAGCTAAAGAGGCTTCCTTGGATCCAGCTGACTACAAGATCTATCTGGCAGGCACCAAACTTGGTCCCATAGATGGTGAAGTGAAACTATTAGCGGACAGGATTACCAAAGGGAAGACAACGCTCCTTGAGAAAGCCAAAGCGATTTATGACTGGACCTGTGAGAATATGTACCGTGATCCTAAAACCATAGGATGTGGACCGGGTGATGTTTGTTCTCTTCTTCAAAGGCCTGGTGGAAAATGTACCGATATCCATTCGGTTTTCGTCTCTCTTTGTCGTGCAGCTGGCATTCCTGCCCGAGAAGTTTTTGGGCTCCGTCAGGGAAAAAAGGCAGAGCAGAATATCACCAACTGGCAACACTGCTGGGCTGAATTTTATTTACCAGGGTATGACTGGGTTCCTGTGGATCCGGCAGATGTTCGTAAAGCAATGCTCAAACAAAATCTCAAACTTGAAGATGCAAAAACCACCGATTATAGAGAGTATTTCTGGGGTGGTTGGGATCAATACCGGGTAAAACTTGCCATGGGTCGAGACCTTGTCTTGAATCCTGCCCAGCATGGGGAAACCGTAAACACCTTTGGCTATCCCTTTGCCCAGATCGGCAGTGAAACCCTTAACTGGCTCGATCCAGCTACTTTTAAGTATACTTTCACCTTCCGTCAATAAGAGTGCATTCACGCGCAAGTCGGGATATGTGATCCCTCCCGACTTGCTACTGGATGTTCCGAGGATACCATATTATTATTTCCTTCTTCCGCTGCCACTGTTACACTTCATATCGTAAATAAAAAAGCATTCCGGTACCGCCCTCCCCCATAATACCGCAAAGGATACCTATATATGAAAAAGCTAAATCCAATAGTTATACCACTGGTAATTCTTCTGCTTCTGTCTGTATCCCATATAACATATGCTGGTGATGTAAAAATCCTTGCCGCTGATTTTCATAGTCTTAAAAACAATCACTGGTCTGTAAATGTGACCTTGAAGCATGACGACACAGGCTGGGATCATTATGCAGACAATTGGAGAGTGGTTGACAGCGAAGGGAATGTACTGGGAGATCGTATTCTCTTTCATCCCCACGTAAGCGAACAACCCTTCACCCGTAGTCTAGGGGATTTGGAAATACCAGAAGGGGTACTCATCATTTACATTGAAGCCCACGACAAAGTGCATGGGTGGACGAAAAATCGTTTGCGAGTAGAGTTACACAGGGCAACAGGCGGCCAGTTGAGTGTCGAAGCAAAAGCAAAAAATTCCCCATGAATTTCAATGCTATGAAAGACAGTAGTGGCGCTTTTTGCCAAGTACGCCAATGCTGATAATGCATATCTGCTTCTCTTTCCTCCTATGACAGAGGAGCTGAGATATCATTGTTTTGTATTGTTATTCCTTTTGTAGATACAACGTGTAAAAGTTCCAAAAACAGATCTACACTTGATATTTAACACTATAAACAGTCTCATTTGAGGTTCAGTAGTAAGATAATGGTTTAGAAAAGTATGAAATTAAATAGCTTACCATTGGCTATTCACACTATATCTAGGTTTAGCTGTTTAATGCCTCTTTTACTGCTCGGCCAAGTTTGACCATAGAGTATGGTTTTTTAACAAACCCACCGGCGCCAAGCTTAAGAGCAGCTTTAATATCGTCACTCTCAGAAAAACCACTGGCTACAATAGCTTTCTGATTAGGATAAAGTTTGAGTATTTCCTCATAGGTTTGACGTCCATTCATTCCTGGTTCCATCAACATGTCCATTACAATCAAGTCGACAGGATTTCCTTTTACAAATTGCTGAGCCAATTCACCGGAGGAGACTGAGTCAACTTTGTACCCCATTGTTTGCAACATCTGACTGGCTAAATCCCGTAGTTGAGGATCATCATCCACTACGAGTATATGCTCATTGGTTCCAGTAAGTCCTTCCATTTGGTCGTTTTTGGCTTGACCTATTACCTTATGTTCACTCATTGGAAAATAGAGCTGAAAACGTGTGCCTTGTTCACTGCTATCTATTAATATTTTCCCATTATGATCCTGCATCGTATTCCACACTATCGCTAAGCCAAGGCCAGTGCCAC
>CAZDJE010000185.1:0-4123 GCA_964505715.1 uncultured Desulfocapsa sp.
AACAAAACTGGGAGAAACACCATGAAAGGTATGAGCTATAATGGCTATTTCGCCAATGTCGAATTCGACGCTGAAGATCATATTTTTGTAGGACGTATAATCGGCATTCGTGATGTTATCGGTTTCCATGGTGAGTCAGTAATAGAGCTTGAAACAGCTTTCCATGAGGCCGTTAATGATTATTTGGCTGCTTGTAAAGAACTTGGACAGAAACCCAATAAACCATATTCTGGTAACCTAATGTTAAGAGTTCCTGCAGAAATCCATGCAGCTGTTGCATTTGCTGCAGAGGCTAACGGGAAAAGTATCAACCAATGGGCAGCAGGAATTTTAGACAAAGCTAGTCATGCTCATTAATACTCCCATGCTAAAGTAGCTTTGCATAGTAGATCTGGACGGCAACTGGGTCTGGATGGCAACGGGGTCGGACCAAGATAACATGCTGTATTAGTGCTGTTATGCGTTTAAAAACACCCTTTTTTGCCCTTAGAGGTCACTTTTTACCCTCAAAAAGTGACCTCTAAGAAATAGACATGAAAGTGGAACAATTGAACAACTCACGAAAAGAAACGGCAACAAGACGCCGAACAAAGGTATACACTGGAAAACGAGCAGAGCAGTTTTTCAAATGACCTTCATCGGTTATCTTGACTTATCACTGCGTATCACGTTGGTAGGTGGTATCGCTCGTTTCCAGTGATACCAGCCGTTGGTCGCTCCTAGATTAGCCTAGTGCTCTAAAATTAAGATGATAAATATTTGCTTCGTCGATTTGTAATAAATCTTGCTTTACTAGTTTCTTCAAATCCCTTCTCGCTGTTTGGGTACTAACTTTGTTGTATAAATAGGCGAACGGTTTTTCAACATGCAATGCTTTGAGGGTTACCGAAGAATGACCATCTAAAAGTAAATTTAGTAAGTCTAATTGCCTTATTGTTATTCTCTTATGCTGTTGTTCATTTCTATAGAAATCTCTAAGGGTGAATTTCCTTATAAAGAACACGATAGATTCTTTAATAGAGGATAAGCTTTCCACAACCGCTTCTAAGTAAAACCTAAGAAATGGTGTAAAATCATTTTTTAATTTGATGCCCTTAGAAAAGGCAATATAGTAATCATCCACATTTCTGTAGTAATAGTTTGATAATTCTCTTGGAACATATTTAATATTTGCAGACTGAAGTAAAATCGCTTCTAACAGCCTTGCCGTTCTGCCGTTACCGTCCCAAAACGGATGAATAACGCAAAAATAATAATGTGCTAAAGCAGCTCTAATGAAAGGATCTGTTTGTAGCACATCATCACTGTTCAACCATGTAACAAATTCATTTATCAAGTTTTGTATATCTTTTAAAATTTTTGGTGGCTTATGTATTCCTCCATGGGCATCATCACCGACATAAACAATGCCATTTCGGTATGTTCCTGGAATATTGTTCTCGTCGGGAACATCTTTAGTAATTATTGCGTGAATATCAGTAATCAATTGCTCCGAAACTATGAATGGTTCGTCAGAAGTTTCAACTCCTGAAAGAAGGTGGTACGCCTCAATGAGGTTCCTGATTTCTTGTTTATGTTTTTGGGTATAAATTTCAATATCTTCACCTTGGGCAATTCTCCTTACGTCATCACCTGTGATTGGATTACCCTCAATTGCGGCCGTTCCAGCAATTGAACTATACATAATGTCAGGTTCAATTTTTGTGGCTAATTCCGGTAATATCGGCAAGTCTGTAATTGTTTCATTCAGCACTGTTGCCCGTACAAGAAGACTGTTGATTTCTGAAACGTCATAATTTTCGTTGAAATAATAGTTCCCAGATTTAAATGTTAAAAACTCGTGCATTTTATTAACCTTTATTTGATACGCAAAATGTAACGCATTAGTTCTGTTTATTCAACGCGTTAATGGTTCTTTGTTTGTTTTTTTGTCACATCTTATTATAAGACATGTTAAGTAAAATAAAAAGGCATAATTAATGCCCAACAAATGTATCTAGCCGACCCCAAGCAGTGCGGTTTTCCAAATGATCACTTTCGGTTATTTGAAGCTCATAACTACGCATTACCTTTACCGGTAATATCGCTTGGAGCAGGCTGATACTGGCCGGTTGGCTTCCCTAAAATTCCCCCAATTTTAAACATTAAAAACTACCAAACTTGACAAGGAACAGACAAGTGGCTATATTTTTCTGACAAATGCCAAAATGGAGGTTTTATGCAATTAGCACGAGTTGAGCAGATATTAGGTGGTAAAAAAATTCTTGGCCATAAGCTCGAAAACAAGATGGATTTAGTAGAACTTGGAAATATTGGAGTCACAAAAAATGCTGTCGCACATTTAGCAGACTACCTATCCTTATCATGGAAGCAAGTTGCTGATTTATTACCTGTAACTGAAAGAACACTTCAAAGATATACCTTACAACAACATTTCAACCCAGCTGTCTCAGAACAAGTTTTACATATTGCCGAAGTTCTTGCAAAAGGTACTGATATTTTTAAAGAAAAAAGTAAATTATTGTTATGGTTAAATACACCACATAAAGTTTTCTCTCGTAAAACACCTTTTGCAATGTTGGGTTCTCGTTTTGGCACAGAGTTAGTTTTAGAAGAATTAGGTCGAGTAGAATTTGGTGTTTATTCGTGATAAAGCTCTTTCGTATAGCAACTTCTGAACACATCAGTGACATAAGCGGCACAGGAGCAAGAATTTATGGTGGTAGGTGGAACCACCAAGGATATCCAGTTATTTATGCGTCAGGTAGTCGCTCATTAGCAGCTCTTGAGTTTTTAGTTCATGTACCTATGGCTCTAGCACCTGAAAATCTGAGTATTTTGGAAATTAACATTATTGAAACAATTGAGATAGAATCAGTGAATGAAAGCCAATTGCCTTTGAATTGGCGTGATTATCCAGCACCAGAACAATTAGCAGATATTGGCACAAGCTGGTTAAAATCAAAATTATCCTTACTTTTTGAAATCCCATCAGCAGTGGTTAATAAAGAAGTTAATATTCTAATCAACCCATTGCATGAAGATATTAAAAGTGTAAGTTTAGTATCAGTTGAGGAATTCTCGTTTGACCCAAGATTAATGCAAGCAAACAGTAAATAAACTTCATTAACCAAATAAAGATTGCACATGATACTAAGCCAATCGGGTAGCCGGGTGTTTTTCTCCCCCAGCCCCCACAACACCCCGCATGCGGCTCCGCACAGGGCGTTTCATTAAGGTTATCAGGCCGAAGCCGGATAGTGAATCTTCACCCACTGATCTTTGACAGATATCAGCCCCTGTTCTTTCAGCCATTTATTGGTCATGCCTACTTGTGTAGCAAGGGGTCTGGCGAGGTGCCATGGCCCTTTACGACTTAATGCTGTCATAATAGCTTGTCTTTTGGATGTCCCCAGTTTGAGCAGGTTGTACACTTTGGTACGTGTATAACGCCACTGTTTCCAGAAACACATCCGTAACCTGCGACGAAGCCATTCATCTATTTCAGGAATTGGACGGTAATACTCCGAGATCCCGTAATAGTTCATCCAGCCCCGGACATACTCCGCAAGTTTGAGGAGGCGATATTCCATGGAGACGAACCAGCTTCTTCCGGTAAAAAGACGTATGCGTCTCTTGAACTCACGGAAGGCCTTATCACTCCATCTTATCTTGCCTCGAACAAAAACAAAGCCTAGAAAACCACACTCTTCCGCTGGTCCAACTTTACTTTTCTTCTCGTTGACCGTAAGCCGAAGCTCTCTTTCAAGGAATCTGTGTATACTGCCCATCACTCGTTGTCCTGCAGAAAGACTTTTCACCATAATGATGAAGTCGTCTGCGTAACGAACGAAATGATGTCCACGGTTTTCCAGTTCCCTATCAAGATCGTCAAGAAGAATGTTGGCAAGTAGCGGTGAAAGCGGCCAACCCTGCGGTACTCCCAGAGGAGTTGCTAGGCGACGGCCTTTTACCATTACACCAGCCCTGAGGTATTTACCGATAAGCTTGAGTACGCGTTTATCTTCTATCCTACGTGCCACCCGGTGCATCAGGACGTCATGATTGACTGTATCGAAGAATTTCGACAGATCCATATCAACCGAGACTTTGTAGCCTTTTC
>CAZDJE010000186.1:0-4118 GCA_964505715.1 uncultured Desulfocapsa sp.
AATAATGGATAGAGAATAAATGAATTATTACAAAAAACTTTCATTCTCCTGCCTGATGGCTTTTAGGCTTTTATCCATACACTCATTTTGATTTTTGGCCGAGATTGTATGGGGTGGCGTGTACAGCCCCCCCCCCTTTACCTTGCAAAATAAACAGGGTAAACACCAGGGAATGGCCATAGATACCCTCCGCTCTATTGCCAAAGCTGATGCTGGTGTGGTGAAGAAAGAAAATCAGCACTCTTTGTTATAATTGCCCTGTTTGTTACGGCTCTTTTGCTGTCCTTACCGTCAGGGATAACCGCACAAGTATAAATAGAGAGACAATCGGACGGATTTTCAAACCCTATTTTACCACTCAAAAAATAGGGCGTGGTCCCGATCTTGGCCTTGCTGGTGTCCATGGTGCGGTTCAGGCTTGTAAAGGATTTTTAGAGTTGAAAGGCCGTATGGGAAAAGGAACTGTTTTTTCTGTTTATTTCCCCATAACAAAGCAAATAATTGTTCAGCCCCTTGCTGACAAGGAAAAAAATATGAAGGACCTGCCGGTGAAAACAGCTACGATATTAGTGGTGGATGATGAATTGCTTCTGGTGAAAATAAATGCAAGCCGTCTGAGGAGCAAAGGGTATCAGGTAACGACAGCGACAGAGAGCAGAGAAGCTCTGGAACTCTTTCGCAGCCAGCCAGAAAAATTTGACGTCCTGATTACCGACCAGACCATGCCGGGCCTCACAGGTTCGGAACTCGCCGGGGAAGTGCTTGCAATCAAACCGTCACTGCCCGTTATTATGTGTACTGGACACAGTGATATCTTTTCTGAGGAAGAGGCCCTGCAATTGGGAATAAAAAAATATGTTTTTAAACCGCTGTACGGAGACGAATTACTTGATGCCGTGGCAGAAGTACTGGCAGAAAGTGAATAATGGCTGCCGAGAGACGATCTTTGAATAGCGAAAACGGTAAAAATAAAGTGACACCATCTTTTCTGGTTGAGGTGAACAGCTATGCAAAGGGTTGCAGGAAGGTCATTCATTTTCTCGAGAATACTGCTCTTGTTGAATATGACCCGGTTGAATTTAACCCTGATTTATCTTGCTCTGCTGTGGATCAACAATTTTGGACTTTGGTTGCCAGTGGTCTTGATAAAAACCGGCAGAGCGTGTCTGGCCTGATCGATGAACTACAAACGAGTGGCCTTAGTCAGATTCATGATCTTGTCGACATGAAGCAGGGATATGAGTCCAAAGTCCTTCACATTCTTGTCCATCTTCTCGATGGTTTTATTGGAATGGACTCATCCTTTTACAACCTGATAGAAGACTCTCACCAGATCAGTGATGCTCTGCACCTGAAGATACAGAAAACTCCTGAAAATTACTGGGTTCTTCAGGTTGACGCAGAAAACCTATGGAGCTTTCTGTAGGCACATTCCCTTGTTGAAGCAGTTTTGATTCCGTTACCACTCCACTGGAGTAAAAAAGAAAATGAATCTGCCCTTTTCAATGTCTATCTTGAGGGTGGCTCCGTGGCTGATGCCATATTCCACATAACCTGGTACTGCACATTCTGCATCACTTTCAGTGGCATGTTGAGGCGATTCAAAATCACGATCCAGGTCATACCATGACATAAGCATAAAATCTTCGAGGTGCTGGGAGGCCTCTTTTTTTGCAAGCTCCATTGCTTCAAGGTAGTCTTTCAGCGGTGCTTCCGGGTTTAATTCGACAAGTGTTACTCCCGACAAACCGGGATCTGGACGACTGCATGCTGGGGCGGACAGTGTCTTAAAATCTTGCTGTATCATTTTGCACCTCATGGTTTATCTTTGTCACTATTCTTCTTTTTTTAAAGAATAGATAGAACGAATCGCGAGTACCACCCTGTAGTAAACGAATATGGAGTATATTGCTGAATGTCAAGATAGATGATAATGATTGTCTGGTCTGCTAAATATGTGGAGGATATATGCACTATCGCATTGAAAAAGATACCATGGGTGAGATACGGGTTCCTGTCGATCGGCTATGGGGAGCACAGACTCAACGGAGCCTGCAAAACTTCCGAATTGGCAAAGAAAAAATGCCGTCTGCTCTTCTCTATGCATTTGCACAGTTAAAAAAGGCTTGTGCTTCTGTAAATCATGACCAAGGACAACTTGAGGCAAAAAAGAAAGAAGGTATAGTCGGGGCCTGTGACGAAATTCTTGCAGAAAAACATAATGACGAATTTCCGCTTTCTGTCTGGCAGACTGGTAGCGGAACGCAGACAAACATGAATTGCAATGAAGTGATTGCCAACCGTGCCTCTCAGCTTCTTGGTGGTAATCTTGGTCACAAAAAGCTGATTCATCCAAATGATGATGTCAACATGTCGCAGAGCTCCAACGATACCTTTCCCACTGCCATGCACATTGCCGCGGTTAGCGAAGTGGAAAACACCCTCCTTCCTGCGCTCTCTCATCTCCATGATACCTTGGCAGAGAAGGCGGAACAGTATAAAGATATTGTCAAAATCGGCCGTACCCATCTGATGGATGCCACACCTCTTTCACTGGGGCAGGAGATCAGTGGCTGGGTTGCAATGCTTGAGAATAACCGCAGCCAGTTGCTGGATACTCTGGAATATTTACGACCACTGGCAATTGGTGGCACTGCTGTAGGTACCGGAATCAACGCCCACCCAGAATTTGGTAACAGGGTGGCCGCAAAAATTATGCAATACACAGGGACGCGCTTTTTTTCTGCACCCAATAAATTTCAGGCACTCACTTCCCATGATGCATTGGTTACGGTAAGTGGTGTCTTAAAGGCTCTTGCGGCAAACCTGATGAAAATAGCCAATGATATTCGCTGGCTTGCCAGTGGTCCGCGTTGCGGAATTGGAGAACTGACAATTCCGGCTAATGAACCGGGAAGTTCCATTATGCCGGGGAAGGTCAATCCTACTCAGGCCGAAGCCATGACCATGGTTGCCTGCCAGGTATTTGGTAATGATAGCTGTATCGCTTTTGCAGCAAGCCAGGGCAATTTTCAACTAAACGTTTTTAAACCGGTGATTATCTATAATTTCCTGCAGTCCACCACCCTTCTCGCTGACACCATGCGCTCCTTCAATGATAACTGTGCTGTGGGGATAGCACCGGAACTTGGGCAGATAAAAAAAAACCTGATGAATTCACTGATGCTGGTCACCGCATTAAGTCCGCATATAGGCTATGAAAAGAGTGCAAAAATAGCCAAAACTGCCCACCGTGACAACTGTTCTTTAAAGGAAGCAGCGTTGAAACTTGGCCTTATCAGTGCTGAGCAATTTGATCAATTTATCGTTCCGGAGAAGATGATCTTTCCTGGAGAAAAATGAAATAGCACTGGTGTAACTTGACGCCTGCTGCAACGTGCCATAGTTTGTAGTGAACATTCATTTAATGGAGACCACTTATGAAAACAGAAGAAGCAATTAATAGTCGAAGATCTGTCAAACATTTTGACCCGGATCACCGGATGGGTGATGATGAGATTAAAGAACTTTTCTCTCTGGCATCGCTTTCTCCCACTGCATTTAATATTCAAAACTGGCGTTTTGTACATGTCTCTGACCCTGATTTAAGAAAACAGATCAGAGCCGTTTCCTGGGATCAGTCACAGGTAACGGATACATCACTGTTTATTGTACTTTGTGCAAATTTGAAGGCTTGGGAGAATCCCGGCCGCTATTGGGAGGATGGGCCCGGGGAAGTTCAAGAGTTTATGATCCCGGCCATTGATAAGTACTATCGGGGCAAGGATCAGGTGCAGAGGGACGAGGCAATGAGATCCTGTGGTATTGCAGCGCAAACCTTGATGCTGGCAGCAAAATCTATGGGTTATGACTCCTGTCCAATGGATGGTTTTGATTTTGAGAAGGTTGCAGAACTGATTAAGCTTCCTAATGATCATGTGATCGCCATGTTTGTGGCTATTGGCAAAGGAACTCAGGAGGCCTGGCCCCGGCCGGGACAGCTATCTCTGGATGAGCTTGTTATAGAAAACTCCTTTTAGATAAGAAAAAAAATACAGCAGAGAGATTGTGATGAAGAATAGTATTGGGGGGGCCCTCACAAAGGGCGTGTTGTTGCT
>CAZDJE010000187.1:0-4062 GCA_964505715.1 uncultured Desulfocapsa sp.
CCAAAAGGGGTCGGCCCAAAAGGGGTCGGGCCGCCGCAACAAATTGTTATTTAAGAATAAACATCCCAGGGATAACTGTTTTCCTTGCTTAGCTGTTCACTTTTGGGGCTAAAATTAGCACTGTAAGGAAACTGCTTCTCTCGAAGAGAGTAACTCTCATCGACTTTGTTTATTTATCGGTATACCGCTCTTCTTCCAAGTTCATTTTTAATTTTCTCAACAAAAGATTTACTCCCAACTGTGACCATTTACTCTCATGCAGTTGTTTATCAACTTTTAAGCTATCTTCAACCCAATTACTATGCATCTCTTTAAGATCCGCAGTTGAATTTAAACCAAGGATTTCCACTAGCCGACCGTAATTAATTATTGCATAACATTGCTTTGCTTTTGGTTTTGTATTTCATTATATCCACTCCACTTCCATTCAGAGGGATGCTGTATAACACCAGTTCGCACCATATTCATATCAATATAAGTAAGGCATTTAACAAGATGAGTGTCATTTTCGATTGCCGTTGCATGATATCTATCTTCCCAGTAGGCTCCATGACGTTTTTTCCGGCGATTATATTCTTGCCCAACCTGACCGGCTACCAACTGCATTGACTTGGGAATAGTATCTCTGTTGCCGTTATCCGATACCAACAGATGAATATGGTTGGATGTGGCTATGTAATTCAGTACATCAAGACCATATCTTTGTTTTGCTTTGAACAGTAGCTCGAACCACCTATTTCTATCTCTTGAAAATTTAAGCAGAAATTCATTTTTTATGACATCGGTGAGTAATATGCCAAATACACCCTGGTATGTAATATAGTTTTGCACGTGGCATCTCTGTTATATTTCCTTAAATCCACTATTTTGACACCAAAAGTGCTGCGCTAAGCTCATTTTAAGTGCTTGTGGACACAATATAATATGTTATTTCAGCATATTGCGGCGGCCATACCCCTTTTGGCCACGAGGCACTAGCCAAAAAGGAACGTTCAACATCTGAAAGGTGGCTGTCACTCTTTATGGTTTTAGGGGCAGTGGCTTGAGACGAATTTGTATCCATTATTTCTCACCTTGATGCTTATCCTGAAAATGCTTTTCAACGAGTTTAATTATTGAACCGTTTTTATTCTCAAATTCTTTCACATATTTCAAAACTTCAACCCTGTAATCAAAGGGAATCCAGGCCTTATGGTAATGGGAGTCGTACAAGTCCCGCAATTGTATTTTCTGAGAATCATCGTCAAAAACAAGATACTGATCAACCCCCATCATGGCTATGCTGTCCGTATATTCTGCAAAAACAAAATCACCACCTGATCCCTGGGATTGAAGGTAGCTATGATTGCTAATTGGCCCGCCATACCAGCGGGTTTTTTCTTTTGATTTAAACAGATTTAAAAATTTCCGTTTTTGGAAACGATATACATGGGCTCCTGATTTTAGCCCTCTGTATCCAATTAAATGAGAATACGTGTCCCGTATGTCACCACGTTTAGGTTTCTCCCGAAAAAAAATATCTGAAATGTGATATCCTTTGTAAAAATTATCAATAGAATCATCAGCGTAATAGAGTTTTGCATCCTCAGGCAGGTACACCCCCCATAACATAGTATAGTTATGTTTACAGACATCAGAATCACTGAAATACCCACATGCTTCAGTCCCACGGCTGTCCTTACGAAAGGTCATGGCCATGGCGCCTTCCATCTCATTTGAAACACCAGACAGCGGCATATGGTATTTCTCTGCAAATTCTTTGGTATATACCCACAGGTTCGGATCCTTCTCCACGCCACCCTGAAGATTGGCCTGAGTGATTTCTGAATGTTCCCTCTGGTGCTCACTCACCCGATACCAGTATGATTGGGGAATAGTTACCCGCTGCAGAACTTTCCCATCCTGGTCTTCAAATTCTATGATCCGCTCCCTTGACTGATCTGCCACTATAATATCAGCATCAATTCTGGCCTGAATCATCTGCAAACCGTCCTCAATAGGCCGCTTATAACTAAAAACATCAAAGGTGACAGGATGGCATTTCCCTTTCCCATCCATCAGATAGAGCTTCCCGCCCTTAAGACCAAAAGCCTCTTCCCAGTGTTTTTGAAGAGAGGGATTTTTTTGAGCTAAAAAGTAGAGTGAGCTGCGCCAGGGCTTATATTGACGGGGAGAATCGCCTGCAATACCAATATCCTGATCAAGATCAAAGTACAGTTCCATCAACCATTGGTATGAGGGAACGCATTCTTCTCCATTCTCTGTCTGGTGACAACGGGGACGCACAAGGGGGACAAGACGAATAGCAATCCCACGAGCACCTTGCAGTTCATCGCTGGCGTACTCGGTTGGCATCCCAAAACGTTTCACGAAGAGATCTGAGTATATCCATACATTATTATCTTTGGTGAACACCTGGGCGTGAGATGGGACTGAGAACAGAATGCTAATGATTCCCAGCACAATAAGAAAATGAAAGCAGGGGGGGGGGATTAGCAAAAAGCACAGATTTATTTGTTCTCATTTTTAATACTCCTCTCGCCATATACTTCATCGTTTTTCACTATTAACTCCATCCCTATGTACTTGGAACGAATACGGGGGGGGACCAAGCTAATAGGTTGAATGCTCGATGTTGCAGTTTCATCTCCAGCGATAGCTGTTTGCATGGCTTAAAGCTCCCTTTTTAGCCTCAAAAACGGTGTTGTAATGAATTTTAGGTTCTTTTAAAACAGCATCACCATAGATCGGAAATATAGATCGTTTCTGTGCTCGACTTGCAAGTTATTGCTTAGTTTTTGTTGTAAATGATTTACTGCCAACGGCAATTGACTCATTCCAATCTTGATTTCTGATCAGCGGCTTGGTTTCCAGTTCAGCTATTATCCAGCGACTGTATACGTCACGAAATTTATTTTCATTTTGAATAAAAAATAAGCCACAACATTTTTTATTGACCAATGGAATATCGTTTAGGCGGATTTGAATCTTATTGTAGTTACAAATTTTGTATTCAAACGGGTGAGGCACGACTTCTTCCCTGGCCATGTTGAGATCGATATAAATCATGCATTTTGCAAGATGCTTGTCCGTGTCTGCAGCAGTGGCATGATAACGGTCTTCCCAAAATGAGTTTTTTCTGTTTTTACGACTATTGCATTCTTGCGCTGTTCTACCTGCGATTCGCTGAAGACTCCTGGAAATAGTTTGTTCGTTGGGGGCGACAACTAGCAAGTGGTTATGGCTTGACGTAACTATTTAATTCAGTAAGAAAAGATAGTATGTTTTCTTGCCTCGAATAACCAATGAAGCCAGCGCTTTCTGTCCTTTTCAAATTTCAGTAAAAACTCCTGCTCGTGGCATGTGCGTGAATTATCTTCTTGAAATGTGGTTTTGGACAACAAACAAGGTCACTTGAAGCATTCATCTCGCCTGTGTTAAGCATTGATATTCAATGCCATTACGACAGGTTGGCCAGGTCCGAGCCAACCCGCTACTGAGAAGACCCTATCGCAATGAAGGATTGTAAGCAAACTAATTTTCACCTGTTCGTCTGGATAGAAGAGGGTAGAATAAAAAAATGCTCTTTTAACATACCGTCTTCTTGCTGAGAGCTGTACAGCAGGTAAACATGGTTGGTCATCATGCACTAGGCATGAAGTTCTACTGTGTAGTTTGAGCCTATTCTTTCAGCCAACCGGCATTGGCTCCATGGTCCTCATAGGATGTGAAACATGCTTCCTGATGATGATCTCATTGGATCAGATGTATGGGAATGATACTGGAGGGATTTTGGGGAAAAGAGCCACCTATGTCTCAATATCCTTTTGATTGTATGAGGTTTTTAGTGGGAGCTGCCGTGTACTAATTACATGTACACGATAAAATCTTACTATTATTGACTAAGCCATTTACTCTGGTACCATTGCTAAATGGTTTCCATTCAAATTTAATTTTGTCAATATCATGCTACTTGTTGGAAAATCAGCATTAGACAATGTGGTGAGATATAGTGGATCCTGCAAATGAGACAGTATGTTAAGGTGTATTTCCAATCAAAAG
>CAZDJE010000188.1:0-3892 GCA_964505715.1 uncultured Desulfocapsa sp.
GAAATTTTTTTATCAGCTTAGATAGCTCCCTGATTTCTATAAGTGGATATTACATTAATTCAAATTTTAAAGAGTTTGAATATGTTTAGGGTTAAAATATTCTTTAATTAGTCCACTGTTTCTCTTTAATACTTATTTATCTCTCCGGTACAAATGGGGTCGACCCAAGATATCCTACTGACTAAACGTTATTTACGTTCATGGAACAGCTATTATCAGGCCTTAAAGCACTCTTTCTACCCTCAAAAATCATATTGTAAGGGACTGGCACTTCCCTCAGAACATCTTCCTCCTTTAAGACGACTGGGCGTCTTTTCGTTTAGAAGGTACTTTTTGATGCTAAAAAGATGGTTCTAAGAACAAAAACAGCATCTTTTAAGCTCCATTAATTCGACATCTCAGCAAGACATCTTGGTCCGACCCTATATTCCCTGGACTACGATTGCTCTTCAACGGAGAACATAAATATTCCCGCTTTTTTCCCTTTCTTGCCCTTTTTGCTTTTTTCTCCTTCACTGCAAACAATTAACTCACCAGATTCCATAAAAGCTATTCCTTCTGGTTGGTTAAACTGATTTCTATCCAATTTCCAAGCTCCTTTGAATTCACCGTTCATTCCATAGCAGACGATCATTTTCACTTCTTTTGTTCCGACCAAATAAATATCGTTGGATATAGGATGAATTGCAATTCCTGAAGGATTGAATGTATCTCCATTTCTATCTAAAAAGTCCCGACTATCTATGACAAACACCGGTGAATTTGCTTTCGTCCCGGACTGGAGGTCAAAAGAAAATATTTTTCGTAACTTGTCACCTTTAACTGGAGACCCCTTACAGGCAATGAGGAGACGATTCTCCTTGGCATCATGACACAATCCTTCTGGATCATAGTCCTTGTTCAGATTCAGATCGTAACGTTCACACTGCGCAGAACCCCTGTTGTAGCCGGTTATCTTGTGAATTGCTGGCCGCTTTCCCGCATGCAATATATATGCGGTGTTTCCGAGAATTACGATATCTTCCGAATCCCCAGATTCGTACTTCACGTACTCCGTGATTTCATTGGAGGATAGATCAAACTGGTAGACTCGGACTGCCTCGTCTTGTACAAAGGCCAAGGAATCATCCCCTTGTATTGGACATATACCAGATATTTCCATATATTTTTTGGGAAGCTTATAAGTTTTTGTCGGGTTTTGTAAATCATATGGAATATTCAAGTTACCTCCATTATGGTTGTTTACTCATTGGTTACCGTTCCAGCAAACAGATGTCGTTGCACGAATCTCCAAAAGCGCCTAACGCCAGAGTTAACCCGCCCGCCAACGGCCTGGCTACCAACTTGGAGCGTGGCTAGGGTTTTGTTAAACTACTGAAAAAGCGCACGTTCTCGCGGGTCGGCGTTGAACGTATTGTCAGCCCAGTTTCATGTAACTACTTGAATATTAGGTAAATTTTCATGTATTTGTTTTATGTTTTTGTATTTTTTTAACATCTCTACAACAACCGGTAAATCTTTTTCAACGCGCAAATGCGGGGTCGGACCAAGCTATCCTGTTGAATCAACGTTATTTACGTTCATAGAATAGCTATTATCAGGCCTTAAAGCACTCTTTTTACCCTCAAAAAGCGTATTGTAAGAGACTGGCACTTCCCTCAGAACAGCTTCCTGCTCTAAGACGACTGAGCGTTTTTCCGCTTAGAAGATACTTTTTGATGCTAAAAAGACGGCTCTAAGAACAAAAACAGCATGTTTTAAGCTCCATTAATTCGACATCTCAGCAAGATAGCTTGGTCCGACCCTATATTCCAAAAAACATTACCAGTATAGAGATTGAAATTATTCCAATTATTTTAATAGATTTTCGGATTGTCATATGTTCTCTGCAGGACATGAAAATCACCAGTTTATCTGGTGCATTTTATTGTTGGAATTCGGTATTGTGTCCCCGGAACTTGTGTCCCCGGAACTTCGTGAGTTGTTCAATTGTTCCACTTTCATGTCTATTTCTTAGATGTCACTTTTTTAGGGTAAAAAGTGACATCTAAGGACTAAAACAGGGTGTTTTTCAAGACATTACAGCACTAATACAGCATGTTATCTTGGTCCGACCCCATTGGTTGTCGTTTCTCCCTGAAGATGGTAAAATCACTGTTTTTTTCTGTTTGCAGACTCTTGGAGGCTGTTTTTCTCCTCAACGGTCAAAAATTCTGTTTCTTTTCACTGGCATTTCTAACGATTCCAGTGACTCTTTTTTTATGCCAAACGAGGGGGTGAAATAATCCCAAAAGTCGGACCGGGTAAAAAATAGGGTCAACTGACTTGTTAGATGAGAGATTGTGCTTATTTATGACTGAAATGCGAGCAGTTTCTCTCCATTTTCCCTTTGTTGTTTTTTGCTGACTCTGAGAGGCTTTTGATGCCTCCAAAAGGTCAAATTCGTGTCGCTTTTCGCTGTTTTCTGCAAATTTAACGCTAAGCCTGAGGGGCGCGAGTTTTCGAGCGTACCTCTCCAGGCTCTTGTTGGAATTTATTTCATAGTTCACATTGCCCACGATGGCCTTTATCCGCATAGAAAAGATCTTGCACCTTTTTTAGCATTTGATAGCCGTAGGCGAGGTGATAGAAATGTCCTTGGCTTTCAATAGAGTTAAGCCGGACATCTTTCGCAGTATTTGCTAAATATTCGCTGAATTTAGGAGGTATAAAGTCGTCCGCTGTTCCTTGAAAAACTTCAATGTGTATGTCTATGTCTGAAAGATTGAATCCCCATTGCTTATAAACTGTCTGGGCATCATAGGCGGGGCCTTTGGATCCATGGCGAAAGAGTTCCTGAAAATCGCGCATAATCAGATATTGCATATCGGGTAGTTTGAATATTTCTTTGTCGGCAGGGCACAAGCTGGAGTCAAACATTTTTGCGAACGATTTTGGACTTTTCATTAGCCTCTGCGTCATTCCGATAATAGAAAATGGTATTCTAAATAAAGCGAGCGGCAAACAAGTGCCGAGTTTGGCGTAGAAACGGTCCATTGTGCCGAGATGTTTGGCCATTTCAGGGTCGCCATAAACCGGCATGGCACAGGCCAAATCCACCACGCAATGAAGGCGATCGGGAATAGCAAAAGCGCTGGCCATCAGGGAGGGCCCAGCGCCAGAGATGCCGATGGCTCCAAAGGACCCGATTCCAAGATGGTCGGCCAGATCGGCCATGTCTCGTGCGTATTCAAGGATGGTCCAACCGGCACGGAAATCCGATTGGGCGACCCCAGGGCGATCCGGCGCGATGATTCTAAAGCCGTATCTAAGGCCGGGCTTATGAAGGAGCATGCCATGTAGATGCGAGCCTGTACCGTGATAGAAGAGAATGGGGTGACCATTTAAATCTCCGTACTCATGAAATGCAAGTCTTGTTCCCTGTCGGGTCTTGTAGAATTGAACCTTTTTCTCCAGTTCATCAATTTCATGCTTAGAAAGCATGCTCAGTTCGTTTGCATTGTTCGTTATTTCACTCATACTGGTATTCCTGTGTTTTATATTTATGTTTCAATATTTGCCTTTTTGCATTGTGATTATTCAACGATTGAAGTGAGCTTTTTTTTACCCGATCGAGTGGTTGGAATCAACCATAAAGTCGGCTCGGGTAAAAAATACGCTCCACTTTCTTGTTAGAAAGTGGATCAGTTTTGCTTCTTTTGAGCAAAAAATGATCGGTTTCGCTCTGTTTTTTCTTTTTTTATCTTATTTTTGCTATTTTCTGACTCAGAGAGGTGGTGTTTCTCCCTGAAGATGGTAAAATCACTGTTTTTTTCTGTTTGCAGACTCTTGGAGGCTGTTTTTTTCCTCAACGGTCAAAAATTCTGTTTCTTTTCACTGGCATTTCTAACGG
>CAZDJE010000189.1:0-3782 GCA_964505715.1 uncultured Desulfocapsa sp.
CGCGACCATTGGCTACCATAGATCTTATAAAATTCTGCCTTTACGGAGGAAAAGCAGATGTTTTTTTTATGCTAACATGGGGATTAGTAATAGCTCTACTTGCTCTTGCTCCTCCCATAGCAACCAGCAACGTATTTGATTCTGCCATTCCAAATGCTGACAAGGGGCTGCTGTTGCAGATGTTGGTTATTCTTTTGGCATGCGGCCTCACCAGCTGGGCCATATCTTATGTACAGTCTGTGTCCATTGTTCGATTTCTAACACGCGCTGACTATCAGACTCAAGCTGCAGTTTGGGACAGGTTACTTTCTCTTCCTGTTTCATTTTTCAACAAGTTCAATGCCGGTGACCTTGCAAACCGCGCGATGTCCATCAGCAGGATTAAAGAGACGTTGAGTGTCGCCATTATCACAGGGATGATCTCAGGCCTGTTTTCCTTTTTCAGTGTTCTTCTGATGCTCTATTATTCATGGCAATTGACTCTGGTGGTTCTTTTTGTGATCTCTTCTTTTAGCATCCTCACCATTCTGGTTGCAGTAATGATTTATAGACATCAGGTTGTACTTGCCCAAAAAGAGGGTGAACTGTCCGGATTGACCCTCCAGTTTTTTACTGGCATTGCTAAACTGAGGATGACCTGTTCAGAAAAAGAGGCATTTTTACAATGGGTGACTCTTTTCCAACAGAAGAAAAACGCGTATCGAAAAAGTGGCATCTGGCAGATGTCTATGCAAGCGCTTGGAAAGAACCTCAAACTCTTCAACATGATAGCTCTTTTCTGGGTCTATTTTATGTTTTTGCAGGGGAATAGCAGCGGATCAAATCTTTCCACTGGATCTTTCATGGCATTCTATAGTGCATACGGTACTTTTCAGGCAGCTGTAATGGCCTTATTGCAAGGCTTTTTCACCACCCTTCACTGTATTCCTCAATTCAAGCGTATTCAGCCCATCCTCCTTGCAGAACCGGAGATATCTGATGACAAGCCAGCAGCGGAACCCCTGGAAGGCAGTATCACGGTAAACAATGTAAATTATCGCTACACAAAAGATGGGCCGATGGTTCTTCATAATATTTCAATGGAAGTTAATTCAGGTCAGTTTATCGCTCTGGTAGGTAATTCAGGGTCGGGTAAGTCCACTATGCTTCGTCTTCTGCTAGGATTCGATTTTCCAGAAGAAGGATCAATTTTTTACGACACAAATGATCTGACCAAAGTGGACTTACGTGGCCTGAGGAGACAATTGGGAGTTGTACTGCAAAACGGCAAAATCCTACAAGGTACAATTTTTGAGAACATAGTCGGCGGTTCAGCTCTTCTCACCCATGATGAGGCCTGGGATGCTGCTCGACTGGCTGGCTGTTATGATGACATCAAGGCTATGCCAATGGCAATGCATACTGTGGTCACTGCTGGTGGAGGAACGCTATCAGGTGGTCAGCGTCAGCGAATTATGATTGCACGGGCAATAGTGCATAAGCCTAAAATCATCTTTTTTGATGAGGCGACAAGTGCACTTGATAACAAGACTCAGAAAATCGTATCTGAAAGTCTGGAGCAATTGGACTCCACCCGAATTGTTATTGCCCATCGGCTCAGTACAATTGAGAACGCAGATAAAATTCTATTTCTTGAAAATGGTCATATCGTGGAAGAAGGGAACTACGATCAGTTAATGAACCTCAAAGGCTCTTTTTATGAACTGGCCAAACGTCAAATCACTTAATCCCAAACAGACACTATTATGAACAGTAAAAAGACACTTCTTATTCTTCTCCTGGCATTTTTCACTGCAGGTATGTGGCAACGAGATACTATCATGACTTCTCTAAGAGGGAATATTGATCTGTCATGGCTCTCATTTAAGCAGGAAGATTTTGCAGCTGCCAGGACCAATTACATGGAAAAGAAAAAAGGAGGGATAAAGATCGCTCTTGTTCCCCCCAAATCGACCTATGTTCAGGAGAGGGCTCTTTTTGACAAGATGGAGCGTGGAGTTAAAATTGCTGCCACTGAAACCAGGGAGAAGAACAATAGTGTAAACAACCTTGATTACTTAATTGCTCCGAACAGAGAAAAACTTGACACCCTGGATGAGTATATCTATGAATTGGGAACGGATCCTTCAGTGCTTGCAATGGTGCTGCCAACCAGCCAGAAGGTAACTCAACAGACAGAGACCCTTGCAGAATATATGGGTATGGTCACATTTCGCACAACTCACCTCTTTATTCCCCGAGAAGAGGAATCGTACCTCGTTTTCAATAATACGTACCCAGTGAACCTCTACAGCAAGATCATTGCCAAATATGCCCGCAAACGTGATTTGCAGAGCGTTGCGATGGTCACTGAAAACACCCCCAGAGATAATGGTTTTACTCGTAACGTAGAAACCTGGCTTGCTAAGCAAAATGTGCCGGTAACTACAGCTCTGACCTTTAGAAAAGAGATGATTAACATATCTATCTTCAGGGAATTTGAGAAAAAATTTGGCGTTTTTGGGGTAGATGGCGTCTTTTGGGGTATGATGGGTGACAGTCACATGCGATTCATAAGTGACTTATTTACTGAAAAACCTGAACTGCTGAAGAGTGCTGACCATATCATGTTTCTTCCGATAGCCCCAGACAACATTGAACGAATAGATACTCTGTTACAAAGTCCTGAACTCGTTGGACTTGACCCGGTAATAGCCTATCCTGAAATAAGTGAGTCTCCGTTAAGAGAAGCTTTTGATAAGCTATATTTTACAACCTATGGTGAAAAAGCCAATCACGCAGCCTATTATGGGTACGATACCTATATGCTGATTGCAAATGCGGTGGAGAACTGTATAACACTCTCGCCACAGGCCATTGCTAAGTATCTGGAAGAGAACTCTTTTCAAGGTATACTGGTTGACTATGCCTTTGATAAGGATGGGCAACTGCGGCAGGGTAACGTTAACAATGTGATAAAACTGGGAAAGATTGTAAATGGGAAAATCATTAAACTGCACCTTGACGATGTACAACCGTTAACAGACAGAAACAAGTTATGGGAAAAACATAAATTTTCAGTGGATAACTAATGTGAGCACGAGAGTGCACTCTACAGTAACTTTTGAATAAGAGATGGCCAGAGTAGCTTTTGGCTATAAAAATTCCAGATTGCTTTTCGGGCCACCAACCAATCGTCTTGTGGGTTGCATACAGAAAAGCCTATCTGGGAGTTTTTTAACTGCTTTTTAAAATAGTTGGTTATCCTCTCTTCATATTCCTGGTAAAACTGAAGGAACCCTGCGTGACCGAAATAGCCCATTTGTGCACAGTACGGTGATGAGGTCTTCCAATCAACCTGCATCCTACTCCACTCGTCGGGTCGCTTTTTCACGGTTATGGCAAGGGACGAGCCGAAGGGTTGATGATACAGAAAGAGAGGTAAAAAACGGACACGGTTACCGATTTCGTACATCTGAGCGAGATGATTATTAAGCTGATCGTCACCCGGTTGCATAAGAAAAAAGGATGTCGTATCCGTATGAAATAATAGGCCATCAACTACAACTACCAGCTCATCTTGTTCATCGCTATTGATCTGTCGGTCTAAAAACTGTGAAAATTTTCCCAAGCAATTAAGGCTGAATTCCTCAGTGCTGATCTCAGCCCAGGGAGCCAGTGGCTTTTTCAGATCAGTGAGAAACCTGAGGGGATGGGGCGAATCATCTTCGGCAATAATCAATACGCGCTGGCCTTTTTGATCAAGCATCTCCGCCAGCCATCTGGCAGTACTGCTTTTTCCT
>CAZDJE010000190.1:0-3731 GCA_964505715.1 uncultured Desulfocapsa sp.
ATGCTATTCGAGGAGGCTAAAATGGACGTAGATGGAGTGCTGCTGAATAGTTACACATGAATCAATATTGATTTTCCCCACCGCAGAAGCCATTGTCAGACATGACATATACCACAGAGTACCCAATAGCTTAGTACCACATTAAGGGTAGGCAGATCAACTCACACTACAAGCATTTTTCCAGCTGTCAAGTTTCTTTTAACAAAAGCTGCCACTCCCTAAATAATCTTTCAAAACTCATTGACAATTGGCACCGAGCGCCTTAGCTTAGTGTGTATATGTTGATTTACTTTATTTTGTCTATTTATTTATAAATTGTATTTTTAAATATTTACCCTAACAGTCATTATGAAGAACAAATACAAATCTGATTATCCCAGCATCCTACTCAACACGAGAATAAGTGCCTGCAACAGCACCTCCAAAATAGCATTTCAAAACGAACTATTCCTATTCGCGTTCGCTTTTTACTATGCTGATCAAATTTTTTCTGTTTTATAGCGTAATGAATCATATTCAGAGATTCAAAATAAACCGGGCTCAACAGAGTCCATAATCTTAAGGAGAATATTATGTTTCAAGTAGAAGTAGACAAAGACAAATGTACCGGCTGTGAAGAATGTATCAATGGCTGTCCCGCTTCCGTACTCGAACTTGTGGATGGAAAATCTGAGCCCGTTGAAATGGACGAATGCTTAGGTTGTGAAACTTGTGTTGAAGTTTGTCCAGAGGGGGCCATCACCGTCACTGAAGTGTGATGGAACAATAAAAGTAGAGGATACACATTTACTTGATTACCACAAAGACTTAGGTAACTGCACAGTTCAATCGTAGGAGCAGACCCCTACACGTTGTATCAGCAAAAGCTGAGTTTGAGTGGTAATCATAAACATGTATCAACTCTGTTAACCACGTATGTAAAGAGAACACTCCTATGCAAAAAATCAAAACTATTCTTTATGCAACGGATTTATCAGAAAGTGCAAAACCTGCGCTGAGTTGGGCCATGAGTCTTGCTGAAAAATATGATGCTTCAATTTCTATAATTCATATTATTCCTGATATGATAGAAGAACTGTCCGCCTCAATGGGCTATGACCTGCTCGCTCATTATAAAGTTGAGCAGCTTGCTGACTTGAATAAGGATGGTCAGAATGACGCCAAAGATGCAATTAAAGATCGTATAAAAAGTGTCTGTGATCAGATGAATGACGATTTCCCAAGCTGTAGAATGGATTTTCATCACATCATCATTAAAGCTGGTCACCCTGTCAAAAGCATTATCGATACTGCAAAAGATGGTGGTTTTGATATCGTAGTGATGGGTACTCATGGACATGGGATACTGGATAATTTGCTCCTCGGATCCGTTGCTCGTGGAGTAGTACAGAAATGTCCTATTCCTGTTCTTACCATCAGAATCTAAAAGTCTGCCTATCCACAACTCACCGACTCATCATACTCCCGGCTGTTCTTTACGCGGGAGTATGATGTAGCAGGTCATAATTGAGGAACGACAACTATGACTGATACAAAAGCACCATCTTTTTGTAATTTTATCCTCGACAGTATCCCGGTTGCAATGGTGACCATGGACTCAGCTTTCATCATCACTTCATTTAATAATCACGCAGAACATCTCACCGGATTTCAAGCAACGGAAGCAATAGGACGCCCCTGCTACGAAATACTCCATAGTAGTAAATGTGATACCGAATGCCCGCTGCAGACAGTTCAAAAACAGGGTGAAGCCTCGACTGGACTGGAAGCGGAAATCATCAACCGTTTCCATGAACACATTCCTGTACGAATTGGTACCGCAGCCATCGAAAATAGCAGTAATAATTTTGTTGGTTACCTTGAAGTTATAGAGGACATATCAAGAGAAAAATCCCTGGAACGGGAAAAAAATAATTTTCTTTTTATGGTTGCCCATGACATGAAATCTCCACTCGTTGCCATGCGAGGACTACTAGGGAGACTCAGTGAACACCACAGAAATATGTCTGCAGAAAAATGTGATGAATACCTTAAAATCATCGACAATGCAGGGATGCAGATTGAAACACAGGTAGTTAATTTTCTGGAATATTCTCGCCAGGTCAACAACAAAATCAAACTCACACTCGAATATATTGACCTTCCACAGCTGATATCTGAGCTCATTCAAAGGCATAGCGAAGAAGCGGCGCAAAAGAATATTACTATTCGTGCAGAATCCATTCCCCTAAAACGCTTCAAGGCCGATTTTTCTAAAATGCAGAGGGTCTTTGAAAACCTGATTGATAATGCAATTAAATTTTCGGAACAGAAAGGAGAAATCACAATTTCTATCACAGAAACAGATAAAGAACTTATTATCCAGGTGAAAGATTGCGGCCCTGGCATCCCAGTTGATGAACTTCCTTTTATCTTTGATGCCTTCCATCAACATAATTCCTGCAATGCTGGACACGGCCTTGGGCTGACAGCAGTCAGAGCAATTGTACAGGAACATGGTGGCCGTGTGGCAGTTAAAAACAGAAGGACGCAGGGATCTGTTTTTTCCGTGAGACTCCCTAAAAATAGTTAGGCTAGCTCAGGGGGCAATTGTCCCCTACTCTTTCTTCCATTTTCTACAGGAACTCCTTTATGGACCAACACTCTTCTCAACGCCAACAAATTGGAGAAACAATCCAACAACTGCGTGAGCTGATAAACAAATTGCAACTGCTGGAAAATGAATACCTCAAACAGGAGGAAAAGCTTTTTATAATCTCAGAATTTGCAAATGACTGGGAATACTGGCAGGCACCCGATGGTCACTACAAATATGTTTCGCCTTCCTGCAAAATTGTAACCGGATATAAACAGCAGGATTTTTATGATGACCCTGACATTCTAAAAAAGATAATAGCATTTGATAACTGGGATAAATGGAATGCACACAGCCATAGTATGGCTAAAAACGGACTGGTCAATCCCATTGAATTTAAAATACACACAAAAGATGGAAAATCGCGGTGGATCCACCATATCTGTCAAACAGTTACTGGAAAACAGAATGAAAATCTTGGAATTCGTGGCAGTAATAGAGACATCACCGAGCTAAAAACATTACAGAAACGACTCAAGCATATGGCTGGCCATGATATTCTTACAGGACTCCCTAATCGTTCACTCTTTCTTGAACACCTGAATCAGACAATCAAACAAGCAAAACGGAATTCGACGATGTTTGCTGTGGTTTTTATTGATCTTGATGATTTCAAATCTATCAACGACACCCATGGTCATGAAGCCGGGGACACCGTGTTAAAAAAACTAGCTTCAACCCTGAAAGGCACAATTCGGAAAAATGATATTATTGCACGTCTGGGTGGTGATGAGTTTGTAGGCCTCTTTAATGTTAGTCATGACACTGATATTACAATCATCAAAGAAAAACTATTTGACGATATTAATTCAGAATTACAATGTCCACGCTACAATATCAAAATCCACTACAGTTTAGGTGTAAGTATCTACCCTGTTGACGGCACAAGCGTTGACACTCTTTTGAAAAAGGCAGACCAGGCTATGTACAAACAAAAAGAGCTCCATAAAACAGCACTTAAAAGGCAAAAATGACACCAGCAATCGAGAACAGAGAAAACCGTAACCGCGATGAACTGGTTGAACAAACTTTAGGATTTAATAATAACCTGCTTATCAAAGATCTCTTTGAAATTATGAATGAAGTGCTGGCTAAC
>CAZDJE010000191.1:0-3722 GCA_964505715.1 uncultured Desulfocapsa sp.
AGTGGGTAACAGGGACACCCAATCGTTTGCCAATAGCCTCGTCAACAACATCTATCAGTATGCCACGCATTTTGCCATTATCAGCCCATGAACGAGGAGGATAGCTGTCGAAATACGCAAAATGCATCGGTTCAGCTGCCGTTACCAGCGTTGGAAATAAGATGAAAAACAGTAATAATAAACGCATACCAATCTCCTTTAGTCTGATGTTTTTTTATTATATCACAAGGCAAAGAAATATGTAGTACAGGATCATTTTATCTACCGGTAGAATGGAGTTGTTGGTTTTAGAAATTTCTGTAAAAAATAATTTTGCTATGATAGAGTTAAAAAAAGAAAATTGCTTTCGCGCCATCCGTAAAAATGGCGCAACATTAGGAGCATAAGCATCACAGGGCGGGTGCCTTGGCAGCCCCCCCCAGTCCTCAGGTGAAAACAGATGAAGATCAAAAAACGACTTTTTGATTTATTTGAAGTTGATACTCGTGAGCAGAGCAATGTTACCAGTCTGCAGATCGAATAACCCTTATAAATACTAGCAGATGGCGAATTATCCTTGGACATCTAACCTATTGCTTCGCCGCACAGTTACTTACATTTTTATCTGTGCCTTCTGTCTAGGAATTGCCTCTGCATCCTTTGAATTTTACTCAATATATCATCAAGAATTAAAGAGAATAAATGACAATTTAGATGAAATAGAACACACTCAAGTTGAAACGCTTGCCAATAACGCCTGGATTTTAAATCACGATGCGATACAAATTCAGCTTCAAAGTCTTGTGCAGCATCCCGATATCATTTATTTGGAATTCTCTCCCCCTTCCAATACCAATACCAATACCAATACCAATAAAATAATTGCTGGCGAGAAGCCAGCCTCATCTGACGATATAATTTCAAGATCTATCCCTCTTTATTTTATTGATGTTGGAGAAGAAGTCCCCCTGGGGGTCTTTTCTATGCTGGTTTCCACTGAACCAACAAAAAATATGCTTTTTCAACGAATTCCCCTTATTGCACTTTCCGAAACTATTAAAAACTTCACTCTTTGTGGATTAGTCATCTGGATATTTTACTATCTCTTCAGCCGTCATTTGAGTCAGATTGCAAAATTTACCAACACGCTGGACATCGATAAACTGCAGAATCGATTATCGTTGCAGAGAAGAGAGCCGCATGCTGGTACAACAGATGAATTAGGTCAAATTGTAAAAGCAATTAATGAGATGCAGGATCGGATACAAGAAGGACTACATCAGAAAAAACAGGTTGAAACAGCCCTTCGCAAGAATGAAGAACTTCTTCAATTTGCAACAGAGGGCGCATCTCTTGGTATTTGGGATTGGAATCTGGAGACGAATGAGGCCTATTTTAATCCAATTTATTTTACCATGCTTGGGTATGGGGCAGATGAGCTTCCTCACTCTATTGCGACCTGGAATGACCTTACGCATCCCGAAGACAGAGCTATGATTATGGATGTGGTTACGCAGGGCATTTCACAAGATAAACCCTGGAAAATAGAATATAGGCTACGAACTAAGAATGGGCCGTACAAGTGGATAATTGGCAGTGGCAAGGTCGTTGAGAGAGACGAGGCAGGCCATCCTCTTAGAGCCTCTGGTATCCATCTGGATATTTCTGAAACCAAAAATCTTGAAGACGAGAGACAAAAAGTTATAAAATTAGAAAGTGTTGGTGTCCTTGCTGGTGGTATCGCTCATGATTTCAACAATATACTTGCGGCAATCCTTGGGAATGTTGAACTTGCGTCTTACCGTGTTACAGGAGATGTAAAGACACTCTCTCTTCTCTCTAGTGCTCAAAAAGCAATTAAAAGAGCGGCAAAACTCACTCTGCAGCTTTTGACTTTTTCCAAAGGTGGCGAGCCTATAAAAGAGGCAACGTCTCTAAGAGAACTTGTGCGGGAGTCTGCTGATTTTGTACTACATGGTTCTCAGGTTTCCTGTGAATACAATTTTCCTGTCAATCTTTGGCTTGTTGATGCCGATAGCGGTCAGTTAGGCCAGGTTATCCAAAATATCACCCTGAATGCAATGCACTCTATGCTGGAAGGTGGAAAACTGAAAATTGACTGCAGGAATATTGACCATACAGCATCGAAGACCGTGTTAACGATCCCCAATGGGAATTTTGTCTGCATCTCTATTGAAGATACTGGTTCTGGCATCCCTTTGAATATCCAAGACAAAATATTTGACCCTTATTTTTCCACTAAACAACAGGGAAGTGGTTTAGGCTTGGCAGTATGTCATTCGATTATCGCTAAACACGATGGTTATATTGCTGTGCACTCTGTCCCAGAGAATGGGACAACTTTTTCTATTTATTTACCTGCTACTCCCACTTTCACTGATATTATCGTCGAAGAAGAACCATCATTTATAAAATCACCCCAGACAGCAAAAATTATGGTTATGGATGATGATAAGATGATACGTAATATAGTTCGCGAGCAACTCACGATACTTGGTCATGAAGTGATTTTGGTGATGGATGGTGAACAGGCACTTGCTAAATTTCAGGAGGCGCAGGAGAGTGACAGCCCTATTGATCTTGTGATTGTGGATTTAACCATCCCGGGTGGAATGGGTGGTCAGGAAACAGCCCGGAAACTTCTGAAGATAGCTCCTGAGGCGAAGCTAATTGTCTCCAGTGGCTACTCAAATGATCCGGTAATTGCTAATTTCCGTGAATATGGATTCTACGCAGCTATGGCGAAGCCATTCAATCTGGACGTGTTGAGGAAGGGTATTGAAAGCGCCCTTGCTTAAGGCACCCTTAAGTGAAATATTTGGTAACTATTCAGCAGCACTCCACCTACATCCATTTTAGCCTTCTCGAATAGCATTAGTATGCTTCGGAGACCAAAATAAACGAATTTGAAGCACGGAGTCTTCGCTTACCCGGAGTCTTCGCTTACCCGGAGTCTTCGCTTACCCGGAGTCTTCGCTTACCTGCTAAACAGTTACACCCCAAGAGTACTTCCTTCGGGGCGCGTTCAGAGTTAAGGGTAATTAGTCCCCCTCACTGAATAGTTACAATATTTGAAGGATATAAAAGTTTACCAGTGCCAGAAAGGTGAAGTATACAAAGAAACATCGCTTCTCCGCTAGAGGGTTCTCACATGGAAAGGAGGGTAACTATGGGAGAAATCCTCAAACAAGCGAAAATGACACTGGCAAACTTTTACAATCGGTATTTTCTGTTGCTAATAATTATATCGCGTGAGTCGCCCGACTCACTCCCTGAGGTAATGAACCAGGTTTCTCTGAAACTTTACTGCCAATAACAAAAGCAGCACCAATAAGAAAAAGATTTTTCACAATATATTGCCCTTCAAGGCTAAGCCCGAAAGGAATCGAAGTAAAGCAGATATCCGGTAGAACAATAAGGGGCAAAAATGTCCCTGGTAATTCAATAAGTAATAAAAACAGAGAAAGACGAAGCAGAGGTCTATAGAGCAAGCCAATACCAATGGCAACCTCCCAACATCCCAGAACATTCAAAACAATGTCCGGTGGAAAGAAATAAACGGTCCGTTTAATCAATTCCTCTTCAGGGCTCATTCCCAATGGTTTCAATAAACCAAACCAAATAAAGATCAGAGCAAGGGAAATTCTCATCAAAGGCTGACTATACCTATCCATCCAGGAAGATATTTTTTCATCAAGAGACAGTAGGGACGTATTCATCAT
>CAZDJE010000192.1:0-3678 GCA_964505715.1 uncultured Desulfocapsa sp.
GAGCTAGAAGCAGGAAGAAGGTAAAGGTTGCAGTTCTTCTTCAATCATTGACCTTGTTACTGGACATTTATTACAGTAACGTCTCACTAAATGTGGTACACCCTGGGTTCTGGAATTTAGAGAGGATTCAGGGCGTATATGGACGAAAGTTAACGTACTGTTTGTTTGCTCGTGGCTGACCCTATACCCGCTAATCCTATTTTACTTATATTTGGCTATCTGATTGGTAATATAGAAGATGTCGGAAATTCTAATTCAAAACTTCTCAAATTAAAAATACCTAGGATTACTTGAAGAAATTACTAGTCATCTCAGATGCAGGCAAAAACAGGTTGTATTTCACTCTTGCAGGTAAGATAACTAAAAAAGAACTCAACAGTTTCTATACTGAGGTGCGCTTAAAACGATGATTACCAAAAGATGATAAGCTTGTAAAAAGGTCAGATGCGATATGGTTAAGTAAAAAGAACATTAATCGCGGTGATGCTCTGGTGGTATTTGCTACTTCCATGAGATATGTCACCGATGATGGAGCTGTTATGAAAAAATTATTCCTTACCTTAATTTTAGTGATGTTTAGTGCTGTTTCTTTTTCCCTTGCCTCTGCGGAGCCTCTGGTCTGGGTGACGGATGATACTCCCGGAGACCCCTATATCATAGGAGGGGGCACCAATTTTAATCCAGATCTTCCGGGTATCGAGATCGAGATCTACCGTGAAGTGGCTAAACAATTAAACCTTGATGTCACATTCAAACGCATGCCCTGGAAACGTTGCCTAAAGCTTATCGAGTATAACAAAGTGCAAGGTGTTTTTCCGGCAAGCTTCAAAGAAAAACGGATGGAAATTGGGGCTTACCCTATGAAGGATGGACAGGTGGACCCCACCCGCAGAACGCGCAATAATACTTATTATTTGTATAAAATTAAATCCTCCTCGATTTCTTTTAATGGCAGCGCCTTTGAAAATGTTAACGGCATGATCGGGGCACCGCTCGGTTGGGCCATCGTGGATGATTTGAAAAAATTTCAAATAGAAGTTAAGGAGTTGCCAATACACGAGAATTCCTTGGATATATTGATGCGTAAAAGCATCGATGGCTTTGTTTGCCTGGGGACCGTCTTCGACGGCTATATCAAGCGCAATCCAACCAAATACCAAGATATTGTTAAAGTCCCTCTGCCTATCTGGGAAAAACCATATTATCTGATTCAGTCACATGCCTTTGTAGAAGCCAACCCAGAACTGGCGCGAAAAATTTGGGATACCATTCTGTCCATCAAAGAATCCGAGGCATTTAGCGACATTGTAGACAAATATCTGGAATAAAACTGGTTCCACTGGATGTCGTGGAAAGAGTAAACCAAAATTTATGAATTGAGATGGATTAACGAAAAACGTAACTATTTGAAGCGCGGAGTCTGCGCTTACCTGCTAAATAGTTACACCCCAAGAGTACTTCCTTTGGGGCGCGTTCAGAGTTAAGGGGGATTAGTTGCCCTCGCTGTGTAGTTAAAGAAAAACAAGGATACTGAGCTGTTGAAAAAATTACTCTATTTTACTCGTTCTTTTCCCTTATTACACTCTTCATGGATGGTCATATTTATCGTTCTGCTGCCGTTTTATCAGAGCATCGCACAATCTTCACCAAAAATTCAATTTAGTACGGAAGAGCAGGCGAGCAAGCTCGCGAGTAGCATTGCAGCCTCTCTTTATGGGTACGATTTAGCTACTGTGGCATCTATTATCGAAGCCGAGATAAAGGATACCGATGCAATCCGTGCAGTGGATATATTGGATTCAATAAGTAAGAAAGTGATCTTTGAGGCCTATAAATCCGATGAAAACGCGATCTATTCCGGAGAATCGATCCCTGAAGCACATAAAAAAGACCTGCGGCCATTCATCTTTCCCGTTATCCATGAACAGGAGGAAATTGCCGAGTTACGACTCTATCTTTTAACTAACACTAAGCTCAGCGCCGCTGAGGAAGCTTGGCTGGAAGCCCACCCTGTTATCCGTGTACACAACGAAATGAGCTGGCCGCCATTCAATTTTAATAAAAAAGGTAAGCCAACTGGTTATTCCATTGATTACATGAATCTTTTGGGGAAAAAGTTGGGCATTAGGGTTGAGTACGTCAGCGGCCCGTCCTGGAACGATTTTATGGGGATGATTAAGAAAAAAGAATTGGATGTCATGCTTAATATCGTCACGACTGAAGAACGTAGAGACTATATACTTTTCACTGATAAATACTTGGAAATGCCCACTGGGATTTTTGTCAAGGAAGGATCGCAGCCTTTAAGCTCATTATCTGACATGAAAGGCCTGCGCTTAACTCTGACCAAAGGATTCTTTGAACAGGAATTGCTTGAAAAATATTATCCCGACATCAATCTTTACCTAGTAAAAAACGGTATTGAGATGCTGGAAGCCTTATCGACCGGAAAAGCGGATGGCATGATCGGTGAGATAGCGGTCATGACATCTTTGATGCAAACCCATGCATATACTAACATCAAGATGACAGGAACAGTTAAAGATAAGCGTTTTGACAATATCCTTAACCTGGGGGTGAGGAAAGACTGGCCGATCTTGCGGGATATTCTTCAAAAGGGGATGAATGAGATTACCTTTGAAGAAACGCGTGGGTTACAAGAGAAATGGATTATCAACAGCAAGGCCGAATCCTGGGCAAAACAGAACCTTTCCGCTGAAGAGCAGGATTGGTTGGCTGGTAATCCAGTGCTTCGTCTCGGCTATGATACTGACTGGCCACCGGTTGAATATACCGATAAAAGTGGGCAGTACAAAGGCATAAGTGCAGATTATATGGCACTGATTGCTAAAAAATTGGGTGTTATTTTAAAACCAGCTGATCCACAGAGCTGGACTGCAACAATGAAAGCTGCTAAATCGGGGGAACTGGATATCTTCGCTGCTATTACGCCAACACCACCGCGCGAAGAGTACCTGAACTTTACAACCCCCTATCTCAGTTTTCCCATGGTCATAGTTACCGGACTTGATTTCACATTTATCAGCGACATCAAAATACTGGCAGGAAAAAAAATCGCCGTGGTTGACGGCTATGCTTCGCATGATATGTTGTCAAGAAATTACCCTGAACTTTTGCTACTTCCCGTCAAAAATATTGCGGACGGGCTAAATGCTGTTCGTCATGATGAAGCCGATGCCTTTATTGATGGCCTTGCCCCCGTTAGTCATATCATGAGTCGTGAAGGGATACCCGGCCTAAAAATATCCGGAGAGGTACCCTTAACATTCGATCTCGCCATTGCTACGCACAAAAATAAACCGCTTCTTAAAGGGATTATACAAAAGGTCCTAGATACCATTTCGGACGAAAAGCGTAATGAAATTTTTAACCGCTGGGTATCCATAAGATATGAACGCGGATTTGACTATTCGCTGTTTTGGAAAATTATCATACCGCTCCTTTTTGCTGTGATGTTAGTTATTTTTTGGAACCGAAAACTCAAGAATGAAGTAGTGCAGAGAAAAGTGGCAGAGTCTGATCTAATGAGAACGATGGTCGATCTGGAAAAAGCCAGAAAAGAAGCTGAAACCGCAACTCAAACCAAAAGTGATTTCTTAGCAAATATGAGCCATGAAATCCGTACCCCCATGAACGCCATCATAGGGATGTCTCACC
>CAZDJE010000193.1:0-3558 GCA_964505715.1 uncultured Desulfocapsa sp.
TATAAATCTCTCAATTCCTTCTTTTGAGTCATCGATTGCACGTAATGTTATTCCACTTGTGTTGGACCAAAGCTGATGAATCTCATCAAAATCATCAATTTTCATTCTTTCAATGATCATATTTCAATTCCTCATTAGGTTCGTCTCACTTTTGTTTTACATATCAAGATAAAAAAAGGAAAAAAACTGGGTCGGACCAAGTTATCTCACCTATTTTGCTCATTTCTACCACAAAACAGACAATGCGGTCTAGTAATATTGATTGGACAGACCAGTGAAAAGTCGACATTACCATATATTATCAATTACTTATCGTGTCACTACGCCATTTTGTTGTTTCTATAAAAATTCTATTATTATATCAACTCAAGGTCTTCGAGCCAACCAGCATTTTCAGTTAGATGGCCCATTAGAATACGGGATGCTTCTTCAGGATACTCTGGGCGAGAGTGAATTTGGCTCATTACTAAAATATCATCCTTACGTCCGCAGATCTCAATTTTTCCGATGTCATGCCCCATAATGAATTTGAAGCGCTTGGCGTATCCGTCTAAGTGGCGCTTGGCTTCGGCCACAAAATCCACACCGCGCTTCAGGGGTACTTGAAAGTGATGGCGAACACGCGAGACAGGCATGCACTGATATAAATAGTAGGGGTTCACTCCGATTCTGGTTAATCCGCTCATCAGATTTGTAAGGTTTTCAACGCTGTCATTTACGCCCTTGAGGAGCACGGCTTGATTGTTAACGGTGATACCAGCATTACGGATCTGCATTACAGCCTCTTTGGATAGGTCTGTGATTTCATTTACATGGTTAAAGTGGGTCGGTATGTAGAGAGTTTTGTGCTGGTTAAAATCATGCAGTACTTTGATTAACTCATCGTCAAAATAGCGCAAAGGATACACGACAGGGGTACGGGTTCCGATACGCACATAGTTCACATGATCTATGTTCTTTAAGGCTTCTAACATCTTAGCGATGACGCTGGTGGGCAGCATCATCGGATCACCACCAGAAATAATAACATTGCTGATTTCCTTATGTTCAGCAATGTACTTGGCTGCATTCTGGAAGTTCTCAACGGTTTTGTCGTTGGGCAAACCGACTAGGCGCTTGCGGAAGCAGTGGCGGCAATACATTGAACAGTATTCGGTGGCCACTACTAAAGCTGAGTAAGGATACTTGTGGAGAATGCCGTTTCCTTTATTGTGCTTGTCGTCACCGTATGGATCTCCCGTAGTTTCGCCCATTTGACCGGCCACAACCAACTCTTCTGCCGTGGGAATTGCTAGCTTGCGAATAGGGTCGTTGGGATCGTTGGGGTCAATGAGACTGAGATAGTAGCGCGGGATATTCATGGGATGATTATCCAACACCTCTTGCATGGAGTGTTCTTCCTCTTTCGTTAAAGGAAGATATTGCTTGAGTTTTTTTAAAGAATTGACGTTATTCGCAAGTTCCGTATCCCATGCCAATTTGCGAAAATCAATGGTGTCTAGTTGTTCGGGGTCCTCTTCTGAGTTCGATTCACTCATGATTTGTTTTCTGTCTCCTCACATTTATATTTTTTATGGTTAACATTGCAAAATCCAAGATCTAATTTTAAAAACCCAACGGCTGGTATCAGGGGAAAACGAGATTTACAACAAACGACTTTGATTAACCCGAGAGTTTTGCAGCAAGTTTGAACTCCGAAAAACCACGCTGCCCGCAGGTTATGCCTTTTATCTTATAATTTTAGCTTCAGCTTTTTGTATACAAACGGAGTCGGACCAAGCTATCCTATTGAACCAGCGTCATTTAGGTTCAGAAAACTGCTATTCTCATTCATTAAAGCACTCTTTTTACTTAGAAAAGCGTATTGTAAGAGACTGGAACTTCCATCAGAACAGCATCCTCCTCCAAGACGACTGAGCGTCTTTTCGCTTAGAAGGTGTTTTTTTATGCGCTTGTTATTTGTGATTTTTCAATTACTACTTATTACAGCTAGTACATGCACAACATTCTACACACTGTCCACCGCCTACTCCTCCTGGACAGCCAGATTTTTGTACAGAGCGATTCCACTGAAGAAACGTAGGATTTACCTTCCAGTCTTCAGATCCTTTGAATTGTTTTCGTTGTTCTTCTGTCATACAACTCTCATGTATTAATATTGCGCCGGTATTACTAATCCATTCTTGATCATAACTTACTGTTTTTTTAGTACCATCTGGGTATGAAATACTCATTGTAATCTCGGTAATCTCTCCTCTGTCATCTTTCATGCAACGTACCTCCTAATTTGATAAAAAAATGGGGTTAAACCAACCTATCACACTGAATCAATGTCATTTACGTTCAGAAATTGGCTATTATCAGGTCTTAAAAAACTTTTTTAACACTAGAAAATCGTATTGTGAGGGGCTGGAGCTTCCTTCAAAACAGCTTCATATCTTCGATACACTTTGCGGTATCAAGGGCTGTTAGCCTGATACGTAGTTTTTTGTTTATGCGTTGGTTGTCTACTGGCTGCACTGCCAGTTTCGAAAAAACTTCCGTAACTCTTTATTCTTGAACGATTTAATCATAGATACATCATACAGCATGATGCCCAATCAAGTGACCTGATAAACACAGATTTTGCACTGGGAACCTTCTTCTTTAAGATAATTTGCGGTGTCAGCTTTTATACGATTCCATCGCCCCTCTTTTTCAAGAACATTCATCTTAAGATGGTATTGGTCTTCTTCCCAAGCTGTATCGCGTACAGTAAAGCATATGTATCCACCAGGTTTTGTGACTCTAAGCAACTCGTTAAACGCTATCGGTCCGACATGTGCGCAGGTGAATGTTCCAACACTGATTACAGCGTCGTACTGATTGTCTGGGATATTCAGTGTGGAGGTTAAATCTGCTTGGGTGAGGTTCCGGTATACCTGTTTTTCCTCCGCTTTTTTAAGCATTTTTGGGGAGTAGTCTAAGCCATCTATATTCTGGTATCCCTTTTTGCTAAGAAGTGCACCAACCAGACCAGTCCCACATCCGGCATCGAGAATGGCAACCTGGTTGTCATGTAAGTGGCATTGAAATTCGTTAACGGTAATTGTCGGAGCGACGTACCCCATTTCGTTGATTAGATCGTGGTCATAAGCATCTGCCCACTCACTGTATGCTTCTTGCAGTTCGTCCTTGTTGGCTGCGTTTAACACTCGGTCGTGGATTTCCTTGCGATTACCCATAAATGATTTTCCTAAAAAATAGTAATGGTTAAAAAAAATAGCTGGTCTTACTGATTAGTTCGAATGGAATAAAACAGGTAAAACTGAGTTAAACGGCTGTAAAACGGGGTCGGACCAAGCTATCCAGCTGAATCAACGCCTTTTACGTTCAAAAAGTAGCCATTATCAGGCCTTAAAGCACTCTTTTCACCCTCAAAAAGCGTATTGTAAGGGACTGAAGCTTCCTTCAAAACAGCTCCCTCCTCTTCTAAGACGACTGAACGCCCCTTCGCTCGCAAGCCAAGTTGTAAATGTATGTTTTCTACAAATTCCTCGCTACCAATCGCAACTGATT
>CAZDJE010000194.1:0-3446 GCA_964505715.1 uncultured Desulfocapsa sp.
AAAGACTAGTAATCCCTCTGTAATTAGCCAACTCAGTGCCACTTCACAGCAGGGAATTCAAGAATTTTATGACTTACAGCAAAGCCTTCCAGGAAATGAGAATGGAGGGCCCCAGTTAAAAGAACTCCTCGATCGTCTTGGACTAACACTTGAAGCACTTCTTGCCAGCGGTAATAAGGCTCCTGCTGCCCAGTCACTTAAAGCCGCGCTGCTAGAGATTGTTTCATTGCTAAAAGGCGGCAGTGAACTTGCTGACGCCACCAACAAACTTCTTGGTACTCTTGAACTCTACCAGCTGGCACAGCTACGGCTTGCCTCTGAAAATCTTCTGATTTTTCCACTGCCGCTCCCATTCCTCGACAATGGCTATCTACTTGTTGAAAAGAATGATCTGGAAGACGATGACGAAGAGGCTTCTGACACCCTACGATTTTCCCTCCATCTCGCCCTAGAACCTTTAGGGAATATTGAAATCAACTTTCTGCAAATGAAAGAAGGATTGTACATTCGCTTTGGATGTGACTCCAAATCAAAAAAAGAGTTTGCCGGCAGCCATCAGGAGACGCTAAAAGAAATGATCAGCGCCACCGAAGTTCTTGGGCTAAGCTTTACAGAAAATGCCGAGAATCCGACAAATAATCTTATTCAACAGCTTATTCCAGATGGTGAATCCATGCTGGATACTAAAATTTAAAATCAAAATGAAAAAAAAGGAACTTGAAAAAGCAGTAGCAATTCTTTATGACTCGCAGGTTTCCTCTTCTCCACGAGTCGTCGCCTCCGGCAAAGGTGAAGTTGCAAAAAAGATAATTGAAACCGCCCGCGAAGCTGGAGTCCATATTCAGGAAGATGCCAATCTTGTAGAATTACTCTCTAAAATTGATTTGGGAGATGAAATACCCACCGAGCTTTATCAGACCGTTGCCGAAGTGCTCGCCTTTGTTTATCAGGTAAACGAAAAGTTTAAAAATAAAATCACATCATAAGGATAGTTGATGCTCTGGAAAAAAGGTCGCAAGAGTTCCAACGTTGAAGATAGGCGAGGACGACGAATCCCAGGTGGAGTAAAGGGTGGTGGTATTGGTGTCCTACTCCTTGCGTTGATAGGGATGTATTTTGGAATAGATCCGGCTCTTATTATGAACGTTGCAGAGACCGTACAATCTCCATCCGCATCTCAAACAAGTGTCTCCACACATTCCCCGGAGGAACAGGATTTAGTAGACTTTGTCTCTGTGGTGCTCGCTGACACAGAAGATACCTGGAACACGATATTCACCGAAAAAGGAGGACGCTACGGGGAACCAAAACTTGTTCTCTTTACCGGAAAGGTTGAATCAGCATGCGGTTTTGCTCAGGCCGCCATGGGTCCTTTCTACTGTCCTGCCGATCAGCAGGTATATATCGATCTCTCGTTTTACCAAGACCTCAAGGATACACTTGATGCTCCAGGTGACTTTGCCCAAGCCTACGTGATTGCACATGAGGTCGGCCATCATGTGCAAAATTTAATAGGGATTAGTGCTAAAGTTCAGGAGATTCGCCCTCAGTTATCCCAGAAAGAATACAATAAGATATCAGTCAAGGTCGAGCTTCAGGCGGACTGTTACGCCGGAATATGGGCCCACCATGCGGATAAAGTAAAGAATATAGTCGAGGCTGGCGATATCGAAGAGGCACTGAATGCGGCCAGTCATATCGGTGATGACCGTCTTCAGCAGCAGGCGAAAGGATACGTAACTCCAGACTCCTTTACTCATGGCTCTTCAGCTCAAAGAGTTCGTTGGTTCAAAAAAGGATTTGAGGCGGGAACGCTTGAAGCGTGTGATACCTTCAGCAGTACCCGCCTGTAATTCAGAATCTTTCAGGAGAGTTTTTTCCAGTTTCTAATCAATTCAACCAGTGTTCGAGTCCCCGTTCCAGATGGCCCTTTTGGAATATATGATTTTTTGGTGAAATCCCAGGCGGTCCCTGCAATATCAAGGTGAGCCCAGGGAGTGTCTCCTACAAATTTCTGTAAATATGCTGCAGCAGTGATAGTACCGGCAGGACGGCCTCCTGTGTTCTTTATGTCCGCCACATCTGAATCAATCTGTTTGCTGTACTCTTCATCCAGAGGAAGCTGCCAAAGTGGCTCGCCACATCTCTCCCCTGCTGCAAGAATTCGTTTAATGACCGACTGATTATTTCCTAAGAGTCCGGTACGATGATGACCAAGCCCTAAAATCACGGCACCCGTTAATGTTGCCAGATCAACCACACAATCGGGGGTAAACTTTTTAATACCATAGGCAAGTGCATCTGCTAAAATCAACCTTCCTTCAGCATCGGTATTGACGATTTCAGAAGTTAACCCGCTATAGTGACGGATGATATCTCCTGGTTTTAAGGCACGGCTTCCATTCATATTATCCGTAGCAGGAACGATTGCCACAACATTAACGTCTGGTTGTTCTGCCCCAACAGCATCCATTGCAGAGAGAACTGCCGCCCCGCCACACATATCGTATTTCATATCCTGCATGCCAGCAGCAGGTTTTAAGCTGATGCCACCAGAATCAAAGGTCAACCCCTTTCCAACAAGAAGAATGGTTTGCGCCCCTTTTTTAGCGGATTTATATTCAAGAATAACAAGCTTTGGAGCTTCTGCAGAGCCCTGATTAACTGCTAGTAACCCGCCCATCTGAAGACGCTTCATATCATTCTTACCAAGAACCGTACAATGCATCTTATGCTTTTTGGCAAGTAATCTACCATATTCGGCAAAACTGGAAGCAGTCCAGCCATTTCCTGGCTCGTTGGCCATATCCCGTGCTTTACTGGCTGCTGAAGCAGTATGATGTGCTTTGCTTAATGCACTCTTCAGTTTTGCACTATACACTGCAGCACAAACAGCAATTTCTTTAATTCCAGTAAAATGAGGCTTTTTCTTCTTATCATCTACTGCCTTATATTTTTCAAAACGATAGTCACCAAGCAATACTCCTTCCACAACACACTCAATTGAATCTGCTGTTGAGACATATTTACACTCTAAAAGGTTGATACAAAGAGTAGTGCTGTTTGCATCTTTTGCCTTAGCCGCAATGATACCGCCGATTTTCCGATATATCTCACGAATCTCATCGTCCTTTTTTTCTGCGAGCTGTCCTAGACTTATATATAGAACCCGTTTTGGAGTGCCATTGTTAATTTCATTTGGTGAAGGGTAACTCAATAAATTATCACCAAAATCACCTATAAAGTCACCTAACTTCATTGATTTTTTAAGCTCTTTAGTGAGACCTGCTGTTCCTGAAGTAATCTTGCCTTTACTGTTTTGAACAAGGCAATAAATAAGTAAATCACCAGAGAAAGACTCGGGATTCTGTTTTCTAAGGGTAAGTTTTGTTGAAATCAATGCAATTTCTCCTTCTATCGTAAAATTTTAAAATGATTACCACTCA
>CAZDJE010000195.1:0-3432 GCA_964505715.1 uncultured Desulfocapsa sp.
ATTCTGATAGAGTAGCCACAGATTTTATTACTATCGGAGATGCACAGGAACAAGTGAGTCAGGATTTGGGAATAGTAGTATCACATTCAACTCTCGCACGTTGGGTTGCTCTCTATGGCTTGGGACATAAATTAGAGGGTGCCAAAGGACAGTGGATTGTTAATGCAGAACTATTCAAAAAATTTCTCATAGAAAAACCACTCAACCGTAAATCGAAACTCTGGGATTGTCAGTGAGTGTCATCACAATAGAATTACAGGAAAAAATACTGCACACAATCGTACTGCAATGACTGGCTGAAACTTGAGGCAAATGCCAGGAACAAGAAACTTGGTTTATGGCGTGATCCTCATGCTCAGGCACCATGGGACTGGCGACATAAAGATGAAGACAGAGGTATTGGTGAGACTGGTTTTCACGGTAATACAAGCAGCCACGTTTTCCATAAACCTGGGTGTAAGCATTATAACTGCCGTAACTGCAATGTAAAATTTAAGTCGCAGGGTGATGCGGTGTCTGCTGGTTATCGGGCTTGTAGTATTTGTAAGCCATGAAAAAAGAACCGGATTTTACAATAATCTATAGCTGTGAAAAAACATTCACACTTGGAATAAGTTCTCAACTATGAATACTGACATTTCAACTGTCATCACAATAGAGCTACTCGCAAAGATAAAACACCAGTACCACCTACAATGGCATGGCACGCATGGAGTTATTCACTGGAGCAGAGTATACGAAAATGGAATGAAACTGTCTGAACATGAAGGAGTTAATGTTAAGGTCGTGCAATACTTCTCCGTTTTCCATGACAGCAGAAGAAAGAACGAATACGACGACAAACACCATGGAAAACGTGGGGCTGAATTGGCTTTAAGGTGTATGCTAGATGGAGAATACAGATAGCATAAGCTATTTGATACAATCATGTTTCTTGATAGTGCCACCGAATAAATATTGTCCATTCTCAGCAGAATAGTCGTATTCTATAGTTACATCATTATTCAAAATTGAACGAGTAACAGGGTCAGTGCAATACCCAGTAATGAGTTCTCCATGCTTGTGTCTTCCATATTGTTCTACTGTATTAGGTCCAGCATTTTTCAGTTTTGATAACGCTGTATTGTTAATTTCGCTAGATAAACTGTATGCGTACCCTGTCCATATCGTACTTGTTAAGACAGTATATTTGTCAATTTGCATTGGTAATAACTTTGCGAAGTCATTAGCTATCTTTAACATTATGGGGCCACGGCCTTGTTTGTTAAATGCTATTCGAATTTCATCTGTGTAAGATTCAATATCATCAGCATTTACTGAGGTGATACTTGCTAGTAATACGAAAACTGTTAGCAATATTTCTGATATTATTCTCATGGGTTGACGTTCTCCTGACAATCTGTAGAGTGGATAACAAACGATCATTTATTCATTTTCTGTTAATAACGTTATTAACACTTCTGGAAGTGTTTGCCACGAGAGTAGTTTTTTCAGCGTCATGAGATATTGTAACTAAACCATCATAATTCAGCTAACTACATGTTTTACAACCTAGAGTTGATATGATTTTTTCTACTAATATTGATAAAGGGAGTGTTGATTCTTCATGATATGAAATAACAAATGAAAATGATTCACTCCCTGAGTAAATACGTAATACCTGGACTATAAAATGATCTTGCGGTTGATGTTTACTAACTCTTCTATATTTTGATGATAGAATAGTTAACCCATTGATACGCTGGGTTTTCGTACCAAGCCAATCTGAAAAACTTCCTCCAACTTGTGCTATCTCTTTTTTCATTTGACGATGCATATCCTTGTCATAACCATTGAGATCTGTTTTTGTCATTGCTGATACATTATCTTGGGTAAATTCAGAGTTCCATTTATATGTTTGAACTGTTGTAATTGTCTCCCCATTATCATTTCTCAAATTAGCCTGAAACTTTAAGTCTTTAGCGTTGAAAACAGCAGATTCTATTATAGAATTTAATGTTGTTACTCCATTATCTGAGAGAACACTCCAGTTTCTTGGGAGTTGGAACTTAACATGATTGTCAATAGTCAATTTCACAAAAGTACTAGCAAATGCTGGTATTGCTAGTGACAGTAATAGAATTATTACTGTCGAAAAGAGAGATATAGTTTTAGCTAGAATTAAGGTTCATCCGGTAAATGAGTACCTGTAATTTTACTGTTAAATTCTAAGTTGCAAAACCACCTTTAATTACAAAGGTTTTCCCCATGTTGGGGGGGAGCAATCAAGTTACCAGTTTTAGCTCTTTCTCATTTCTTGCCTCTTTGAGGTATACCCTAGGAATGGCCTATAAACAAAGGGATGCCGCAATAAAATGGTTTTATCTTAAGAAACGATATTCAACATTTTATTTTGATAAATCAACTGGTTGTTCTGGGTACTCATTAACCGGATGAACCAGAATTAAACATGTACGCATCATTTACAATCCTTTATTGAATACTTAAAGGCATCAATCCGGTCACCGCTACGATTATTTAATAGTATCGCAATTCCCATACCATTTTTCATGTATTCCATTGTTCTGGGGTCAGCGCATCCGGTAATTATGCTTCTTCTTCGATAATTTTCGGCTGAGTTTCCTAAAGTTACAATATCAGTATCAATTTCATATAAAGCGGCAACATAATGTTTCCCATGTAATGTTAGTATTCTCATCTCAACCATAGTAGTCACTTCATCAATACGATTTGGGAGTTTTAAGTTTGTACCCACCAATTCAAACCTCAAAAGCTTAAGATACTTCTTATCAACTGCGTGACTAGATGTTGCGATAAAAACAACAATTAGAAATGATAGCGATATAATCTTCATTATGACCTCAAGTTAAGTTTGTAGCTTAAACAAAAAAGGTATTTAAATTTCTACCAATTAGTTCAAATTTTAAGGTTCTTAAATAATCTGTAATCAGCGGTTTACTTTCCAGCCAAAATCATCGGAATATTTCCCATCACTTTCATCGGCATAAAAACCAGCAAATGACCTTGTAAAAGAGTTTATTTAAAAAAATGGATATTCTTCTATTTTTTTCTTTGTATTTCCTTCCTTTTCTTTCTTCAATAATCCGATAGAATTGTTTAAAGGCTAGTTTATCAAAAACAAAGGTCTTACAGATTTACCCTGAAAGTTTTCATTTTGCGGGCTAACACAGGGCCAGAGGTAAATTGCAGCTGAACCTACAGCGCATTCTCTTGATTCTCTTGTAGCAACGGCATTTACAAGACTTTCAGGTCAAGATCTGTCGGACTGAACAGAGGTGCTCATATCGGGTAACAACAGTCTGCAGTCAATTCAAATTCAGGCAAATGCAACAACGCATGGCATTTTTTTCATATTGACCATGGATGGGGTCGTTTGACCTTTGCTCCTACCTGCGGGTTTTTATCCGCTGT
>CAZDJE010000196.1:0-3382 GCA_964505715.1 uncultured Desulfocapsa sp.
CAGTATTATCTGCTTCAAGACTTTCCCATTCAATATCCAGACAATTTGTCAGGTTCTGTCCTGTATGTACATTTGAGTCTACCTTTGCAGAAAAAGTAATTGTAAGTACATCACCAGGATCAAACCCAACGCCACCAACCTGACCGAGGCCAGCTGCACCATCCAAAAGCGTAACCCCTCTGGATGTATAAAAGTCTGCTAAGACGTTGTCGCCTGAGGCACCCGTCCATGAAATGTCATTGCCCGAAGCATCCTGAACAACAAGAGGACCTTGCAGGGTCAAACCATTCAGGGGCATGGTGTCTGCAAGAGACACATCAAACGCAGTAACAGAACCACTATTCGTTACCGTGATGGTGAAATCGACAGTGTCACCAGCATCTGGAGTTGAATCACTCACCGTTTTAGAAACAGTCAGCACAGGCTCCACAACTTTGACAATAGGCGCCTCCCCGGCTATATGATGATCTGTACCATCGGCTTCGTCATAATATAATCTGGCCTGATTGTTCAGCTCCTGGTTTGTAACATTGGCAGTAACATTTAAGACCACAACATCATATTCCACAACGATGGTCTCAAGGGTTGGATTTACATTATTTGTATTCGTAACCTGTCCAAAATCCAGATTAAATCCTGCCCCATTCCCAGCCACGGTCAAATGATTCGTTATCATGGTAGCATCAAAGTTACCATTGCTGGAGGCAAGGCCCGCCGATGCAGTGATACTCATTGTACCGTTAACTAGTGCAAGACCGGCATCAAGGGTATCCTTCAACTCAACCCCTAAACTGTCACCTCCTCCTAGGTCTTCATACATTGTTCCTTCGGGAACAGTCATTGTTACCCTGTACGTAACAATCTCACCAACAACTACATCGTTTCCAGCAGTATGTGCTTGACCATGACCAACGTCAATAATCTCTTTCACCACCTGCGGGTCAGTGGTTGTGACAGTTGCGTCATCCGTTAAAGGAGAGGCGGGATCAATAAAACTCTCCGAATAATTGTCAGCACTAGTGTAATGCGTTAGAGAAGCGGTATTGGTCAAGATCTGGGTGGGGGCAACAAGAGAACTCAGCAAAAGATCGTAGGTAATAATCGCAACATTGTTCCCCGCACCGACGACAGTATTCCCGACATTTCCAAGACCGGCACTACCAACCCAGTCACTATCATCCAGTTTTATCCCAGTTCCATCAAAAAGGTTACCGGTATAACCGATAATATTACCATTTCCGTCGGTGACAGTAATATTGGTAACATCTGCAGCACCAGTATGACCGTCTGGTAAAACATCATCAATCACAATATCAAAGGCATTAGAGTGCCCTTCATTTTCTATCACGATCGCATAGGTGACATAGTCATACGCATCGGCACCTGTCAAATTATCATCAACCGGGTTTGCCAGCAGATCGGCAGAGTCAACGACGCCAGTAAAGCGAAAACCTCCCGTTGTGGGATCGGTGACAAATCCACTCCAGAAGATAGAACCTTCACTCCCGACAACTTCTCCGCTATCACTGATGCTTCCAGCTTCAACGACGCCTTTCGTTATTGTTAGCTCGGGCTGATCAAGGGTGAAACCGGCAATTTCCTGATCATCTGTAGCTTGATGCTGTGTGCCTGACTCGGTGGTAACCAACATGTTCGTGAGGTACAAACCATCGGCAAAAGGATCGTTACTGACTTCTACTGTAAACAATATGTCAACGATGGACTGGCCTGTCCCCTCGGGAGCATCATAATTGCCATAATCAAAAATTATGGTATTCTCCGGGCCGGAGGTTGTTATTGTGGGGGCAATATTTGACAAATTATAAAACGTGTCATTCTCACCAAACTTTGCATGTCCCACAACTGGCAAAGCAGCACTGACTGTGGAGTCAAAAGTTATTACGGACAGGGCATCAAAAACCGGTTTGGGCAGATAATCGGTAAGGCTGAAACGTTCCACATCACTGGTTGGCAAGGTATAGGTCAGTCGAAATGTAACCAGATCCCCAGGTGCGATATGAGTGTCTCCAGCAGGATCAACTCCATTAACCCTATAAAATTCTTTTGTTGCAGTACCGGTATCAATCTCAAATGAAGCAGTAGACGTATCATCCTCCGGACACACTGCAGAGTCGACAAGACTTCCTAATGTGTAGCCATACACGTTACCGGAAGCAACAACATTATTATCCAGCACATCTCCCTGATCAACAGAGTCATCGCCAGGTACTGGAGATACTGCCGACAAGTACTGATCATTGACCTGTGCATAATAGGTGAGAGTCATCGTGGTAGCACTGTCGCTCAAACCGTTTGTGTGTCCACCTTCCAGCACTCCGTCACTGAAGGCGTTATCGGTAAATACCGCATCATCATTCAGCATTGCCTGGCTTATATGAAACTGCAGTTCCGTATCATGATGTCCGGCATTTTCAACAACGTTTGATTCGTACTCGGAAGGGTTAGCGATATCAAAGGTTGTCGCCTGAGCAGCAGCACCTCGTTCGACAACACTCAAGCGTGGAGCAAACACCGTTGTGTAGAGTTCCAGGCCATCAGACATACTATCAACAACTTCCAGATTGCCAAAAGAGAGGTAGTCAGAAATCTGAATTTTAAGATCATATTTAACGATATCACCAGGGGAGAAGCCACCTGAGGAATCTGCATCATCAAATAAAGCCACACTTTTCTGGATGGCGAATGATTTGGCTGCTATCTGCTCATCGTTGCTGGGGTCACCACCAAATTCACCGTAATGCAGTGAACTTGTATCAAGGTTCACCTCGGTATCATACACAAAATGATGGGGATTGGGGGCCTGGCCTTGGTCATCTGGGTCAGTTGGAATCCAGTCCCCTTCAATCTTTGCATCGTTAATTACTGGTGTATCTGCTTCACTACAAACGCCACCCAATATGGAAGTTGTGCCATCCAGATAAAATTCAGGCACATAGAAATCAAAGGTAAACGTTAAATCACTTGCGGCACTGGTTCCGATAATTGGATTGGTCAGTGCAATTTGCAACTCACCGCCGGTGTATGTGGCAGAATCAGGATCTGTATTCTGGCTTGCTGTGGAAGTTATGGATTCAGTATACGCAACAGGGGCATTACCACTGTCGACAACACTGGCAACGCCAACAAAATAGATCTCATCCGGTAGCAGGTCTGTCAGCGTCAGGTTTGAGATCGTTTGCCCAGCAGCGATATCCACCTGAATAGTGTATTGTTTTGGATAGTTTGGTCCAGTGGCTGTCTCCTGTTCAGGGCCACTATAATTCTTGTCAAAAGCAAGAACTTCCGGCCGATAGGTTTTAATACTGGTATCAGCGACTCCCGAAGCAAGTCTCATTGTAGTTTGAAAGCGGGTGTGTAGGCC
>CAZDJE010000197.1:0-3382 GCA_964505715.1 uncultured Desulfocapsa sp.
CCAAGCCACATCACGATGCAAGTCGATGCACAATGGGTAGTAGAAAAGTTCTTATTGACATTTCTAGACGACCAGTCTATTTAATTCATATGCAAATCTCGACAAAAAAGAAAAGAGGTCGTCCTCCAAGTAGTGGGATCTCACATTCTTTGACAAGAAAACGCCTGATCGAATGTGCTACCGCTATTTTTACTGAAAAAGGTTTTAGTCGAACAGGTATTGATGAAATTTTAAAGCAGGTCAATGTGCCTAAGGGGTCATTTTACCACTTCTTTAAAAGCAAGGAAGATTTTGGTGTAGCCGTCATTGATAATTACGCCAACTATTTTGGAAATAAGCTGGATCGATTTTTTAATGACGAAGGACTAACACCGTTAGCACGGCTAAACGCTTTTATCGAAAATGCCAAATTAGGTATGGAAAAGTATCATTATGCTCGTGGTTGTTTGATCGGCAATCTTGGTCAGGAGCTTTCTCAGCTAGACGATCCTTTCCGACATCAAATAGAATCTGTATTTCTCGACTGGGAAAAGAGACTGTGCCAGCTTTTCAAACACGCTCAACGAGCTGAGGAAGTTGCTACCGACATTGATTGTGCTGACCTTGCATCTTATTTTTGGATAGGCTGGGAAGGTGCTGTTCTTCGTGCAAAGCTGGTAAAAAACAAAAAACCTTTACAGACGTTTCAACAGCAGTTTTTTGCAAGATTGCACTAAATATCATTCAACCATAGGAATTCATAATGTTTAAAGCCATTGTACTTACCAAAACAGATAAAGGGTTACAGCGTGAGCTTACTGAAGTTGCTGATAGTGATCTTATGGAAGGCGATGTGACAGTCAATGTTGAATACTCCACTCTTAACTACAAAGATGCTCTTGCGATTTCCGACAGGGCTCCTGTCGTAAGGCACTGGCCGATGGTGCCAGGTATTGATTTTGCTGGTACGGTTATCGAGAGCAGTCATGTTGATTGGCAGATAGGTGATAACGTTATTCTCAACGGCTGGGGTGTTGGAGAAGCCCACTGGGGCGGCCTTGCCCAGAAAGCGCGTATTAATGGTGATTGGTTAATTAAACTTCCGGCCAATATCACGGCTAAACAAGCTATGTCTGTTGGTACCGCCGGTTATACTGCAATGCTGTCTGTTTTGAAAATACAGCAACACGGAATCAGTCCTGATATGGGGGATATACTGGTTACTGGAGCGAGTGGGGGAGTGGGCAGCATTTCTACACGAATTCTTTCAAATCTTGGTTACAACGTTATAGCTTCCACTAAACCTGGGGAAGAGTCAGAATATGTGAAGTCACTTGGAGCAAAAGATACACTCGATAGAGCTGAGCTTTCTAACAAAGGCAAACCACTTGCTAAAGAACGTTGGGTCGCAGCTGTTGATTGTGTTGGCAGTCACACACTTGCAAATGTCTGTGCGAGCATAAAATACGGTGGTATTGTTGCGGCCTGTGGACTTGCACAAGGTATGGATTTTCCTGCTACTGTTTTACCCTTTATTCTACGAGGAATTACTTTAGCCGGTGTTGATAGTGTTTATGCCCCTAAACAAGATCGTGATGCGGCATGGGCGCACATTGCAAAGTACTTGGACCTGGAAACCTTGGAAGCTGAAACCACGGAAATCCATTTGGATGATACAATTCAAACAGCAATTGACCTGATTGAGGATAAACTTATTGGTCGTGTTGTTGTGAACACGAAAATGTAGGTAAGTTGAATGAAAATGATGTGAAAAGATATGTAAGCGAAATGTTTGAGATTACCATATCGAATACGGGGCTTTTCTAATAATTACCAGTCGACGACGTTCAGACCTAGAAAAGTTATACTTACAGCTTTAATTCAGGTATAATTTACAGTGATATGCTTGTCCACTTATTCAACCAATACTCTCGAGGCCAGTCTTTATGAGTGTAAAACTTGGTGTACCCCGTGAAGTAACCACCCCTCATCGTAAGATTTCTATAGATATTCCGGAGGGAATTACACCAACGGAATTTTTCAACAGTCCCTGCAACCTCCGTCATCTTGCCCGTGAAAATGGTTTGCTCCGAACACCGGAGAATTTTCTTCTTTACAGGAAGGCCATAGGTCACAGCAATATCTTTGACACCTCCATTGTTTTGGATTCCTCACATAATATTCTGGATCCTCTGGGGCGACCGGTACGAAGGGATCAGCTCAGCAGGCAGGAAAAGCTGGTTTTTTCACGTATGACACAGGTGATCTTTGAATATATGCTGGAAAAATATCCTGACCCAGATACCCATCTGTTGCTTTGTGGTGAGGCCAGTTTGGATGCCACTTGGCCATTGAGCAAACATGGTGTGCCTAGTATTCGTATGATTCATAATCATTTTATGGTTTTTGAAAATGCCAATATTCTCAGCTCTCCTGTTGCTTCCCATGATAACCCTAACCTGACAGATAGTGGCTATAATGGGCTTTTTCTTGAGTATTTGAGTGATGTTTATCAGCGCTTTTTTGAAATATTGGATTTGAGTATTCTCAAGCCCTTGGATCCAAGTCAGGCCAAACTGAAAAGTACCGGCTATCCACAGGGGCTGCCTAGCTGGGAGGTACAAGGTGGGATGGAGGCTCTAAGCTCTGGTCATTTCTGGAGAGAATATGAGATGGTGTTGCTGGGGTTTCTTGATTTCTATCGAGCACTTTTTTCCCTTGTTTCCTCTAACGATACTAAAATCTCAAAAGAAGCCCTCTACCCAAACCAAATAGAGGACGTATTACTCTTCAGCAATGAATTTCATAGTGCTGCCAGGATGCTGCGCTTACAGGTTCTCGAAGATCCCTTGTTTGCCAATGATATTCGCTGGCGGCCTGCCTATAAACAACTCATGTACCGGGATGATGATGGGCGGTTGATTGTTACTATCAGTCAAAATTCTGTGGGAAATGCCATTACAGAACTGCTTGGTATTGTCATCAAGCGTGTTACCGATGGTGAGGCTTACGAAAGGACTGAGGAAGCTCTTGTTACACAATTGCTTGAAGTCAGAAGTCGTTTGATACAGTATAATCTTGGGAGCCCTATTGCTGCGCCCTATTGGAAACATGGTTCCTTTGCTCCACCCAAAAAAAATGGCTAAATCTCTTGTGTTGTGCAGACAATGCGCCAAATAACTACAAAGCGTTCTCTCGTCTGTGATTCGGATAACATAGGGCAGGGGAGTGTCTCCAGAGCCTTGAATATGGAAAAAGCGCCTACCGCTCAGTCGCATTGTGAGCGTATGCTTCACAGGCATTGATTCTGGTAGTCACTAGGGCTTTGATATGCTGTTCCAGTCAGTTCCTCAGGTACGGTTAAATGTTTTGTATTGAACTAAGCATTCTGACTATTTCTATA
>CAZDJE010000198.1:0-3365 GCA_964505715.1 uncultured Desulfocapsa sp.
ACTATGCCTAAAAAAGTACTCATTCCCGTTGTCTTTTCTATTTGTTTTCTTGTTGCTTGTTCCCCCTACGCTGTTCCTCCGAAGGAAAGCTTTAAAACCCCAACAGTTAACCTTGTTGCAGTACATCAAAAGAGTGCGACCTATAGTAGATTATACGAGGACTGCTCTCAGCAAATCGATCCCCAACTGAGGGAGCCCGACTCTTTTCCTGGCCAAAGAGAAGCTGCTATATTGCCCGAAAACGATAAAGATGGGGCGAAAGATGTGATTCTTAAACAATTACAAGGCCATAAAGGTTTCACACCTGATCATCTAAAGGATTTACTTGAAAGTGCCCAAAAGTCATTTGTACGGATAGAACTTGACACCCAGCACCCATTTGTTCTCATGGATGCGGTGTCCTTGGCCATACAGTTTAACCGTGATATTCAGAAGAGCCATATGCAGTATCAGCAATCACTTGGAAACCTTGAAGTTACAAGCGGCGCATTTGATCCGAGCATAACTGCAGATTACAGCTTTACTCCATCATATTCCTCTGCCGATGGAGAGTCTGTTATCGAAACCGAAACTTCGTTTTACTCTGTCGGGGTACAAAAAATGTCACGGTTTGGCCTGGAAACCAACGCGATCTTTGCGCTCAACGGTGATCAGAGGACACTCAATAGTCGAGATACTGAGGTGGGACAAGGTCAACTCGGCCTGACATTCACCATGCCCGTGTTGAAACAGTCCGGTATAGTGTCTGTCGATGCAGAAGAGCGGGCGAATATGCTTGTGGTAGAATCTTCACTTGCGTCAGTTGTACATCAGATTAATTCAACCTTGAACGATATAGCTGGATACTACTGGGACTATGTCGCCGCCCTTCACCAGCTGTTACTCGGTATTGATGCAGAATTGCGAAGTAGAGTCATACTCAATGATACCAAAGTTCTTGTGGCAAATTCCATCCAGGCAACCTCAACTTTAATCCCTCTCAGGGCGGATCTAGCGACCAAGGTTTCAGCGCGGCGGGTTTATGAACAAAACATCTTTGAAGCTCGCAATCAACTGGCAGTCTCTCTAGGGTTTCCTGCTAAACTGGCAAAGACTCTTCCTGCACCGACTTCAAACTTTGCAAAAATCGATATTGCAACAGCATGTAGTATAAGAGAAAACGAGAAGTCAATCCTCAATATAGCTTTAGGCAACAGACAGGACATGAGGGCTGCTGACTTCACTGTGCAACAATCAAAAATCTTGGAAAAAAAATACAAAAACGATCTTTTGCCTAGTTTGAGTCTTATCGCCGGGATGACACAAACGGGTTTTACACCGAGTGATACTCTTGAAGATATGTTTGATTCACCCCATGACGGTGAATTTGCCGTTAATGCGGGAATTCAGATGGCGTTTCCAGTATATAATCAAACAGCACAAGGACAACTTAGAAACCAGATGGGGCAAACAAGAGAACAGCAACTTGAGTATATTACGGTTAAAGAAACCATCACCAGCGATATTTATAACGCAGTAACGGGGCTGTTTAATGCTGTTGAGGTTGTGCAGCTGTCCGAGTATGCAGAAGAACAATACCTGCAATCTACTAACGATGAATTTCAAAAATTCAAACTCGGTCTGAACTCAATCCTCGATGTGCTGAACACCACTGATAACTTAAACGCCAGCCGACAAAATACTGTAACGGCAAGGCTCAACCTGGCTACAGCTATTGCAGGCCTTAGGTATGGAAGTGCCACTTTTTTTGATGGCACAGCGGACGTAACAACTGTGAGTGAAACTGAGTTAGTAACACCCTTTCCAGCTGCTTATATGGACACTTTTATTCAACCTGAAAAATGCGAAGAGGTAACATTCGATTGAATCCTTTGTAAATGTTACGCAATTTAAACCCGCTGGCTTTCTTTCTGGTAGAGTAATGTCAGCCACTTTGACGTTGAGTAATTCGCCTATTCGCATCCCCGTTCTCAGCAGAAGGAAGATCAATGCACGATCTCGCACTTTGCTAATCGCTGCGAGTAAAGTTGTTTTATTTTCTAAAAGAATGCTTTTGGGTAAGACTTCTGGCTGTTTGATATGGATCTTCATTCCACGATCTTGCTCATACTGAATGTAATCACTGGTATGAGTATTTGAGAAATTTGTAGAAAAGCAGAATGTTTCCACCAGAAGTCCTTATGGTGGCTGCGGATTGATTTATACGATTTTTTATCAAAAGATATTCGATATGCTATATCTGTCCTAGGGGAACCAGCAGCCATAAGACGGCTTGAAAAATGATTGAGTATATAACGTCTTTGATTTGCAGGCATGGAGACTTGAGGGCTTGGCTCTCTGGATAGCAGCTTTGTTTTTTTGCAACACGGTGCTATTTTCTATGCAGGAAGGGACATTGTCCCCGGATACTTTCTTCTCCGATCATTCTGGTCTTCTTGTTATTTTGTAGAAAAAACAGAATATTACGATGAGCGAATTATGGTATGCTTGCGGTTTTGTCATGTATAGGAAACATTTAAAGTTGCACGTTCTCTAAAACGGTTAACCTTGTCACTGAATTCATTCTCAATAGGATGATACTTTTTGCTACTGCTTGTAATCTTTTCTTTAGGGGGAGTCTTGCAAAATCCGTCTAAAGGTTGGGTCGTGTTATCTGTCCTACGTATATCACGGGGAACCACACAAGAAACACCATCTATCGTCTCTATAGCTTGTTGACAATAATAGGTCACTAAATATCGAAACAAGGGGGTGATATGCGGCTAAAAACCAGTGAAATGCGTAGTACGCTGATAAACAAGTTAGCAGTTCAAAATAATACGATAATTCAATTAGAAATATCGTATATCACTCCCAATACAGCAACCAAACTACTCAAAACATATTTTTAGTATTGACAGTAGTATAACATATGGTCATAATGTAAGTATAACAAATTTCCACAAGGAGGCTTCATCATGACAACTAGCGTAAAAACAGCCATATCAATGCAAAAGGAATTGTTTCAAGAAGTAAACAAGTTAGCTGGCGAATTGCATGTTTCGAGAAGCAGGTTGTTTGTTATGGCAGTTCAAGATTTTATTAAAAAAAAGGAAAGCCAGAATCTTCTTTCTCAAATCAATAACGCATTCAGTGACCAGCCAGATTCTGAGGAGATTAAAATCCAAAGCAATATGCGTAAAAAGCAGGCAAAAAAACTTGAGAGAGAACCATGGTAATCGAACAAGGAGAAATTTACTGGGTAGATCTTGGGGAGCCTAGTGGTTCAGCGCCAGGCTATAGGCATCCCCATATTGTTATCCAAAACAACTTATCTGAAGTTTCCCGCTTTTATAGAGGGTACGATTTGGGATCAATCACAAGCG
>CAZDJE010000199.1:0-3334 GCA_964505715.1 uncultured Desulfocapsa sp.
GACTTCATTTACAATCTCCCTATCGTTATGCATTACATTTGTAATACATTAAGAAGTGTGGAAACAAAGCGCAAGACAATTATAGAACTTATTAATACTGCTTTTATTGAGGTATTAATAAATGACAAAAACTATCCTGATTACTATTGAAACTCAGGTAACTGCACAATGGAACTGTAGGAGCGTGCCCCTGCAAGCGATTTTCCTGGTTTCGCAACATGTTTTTTGCTCGCAGGGGAAGGTGATACCCTTTACCTACGCCCTTGACAGATGAACTCAGTCGAGAAGATTTGGTGTACCTTCCACGTTTACCTACGAAGATATCGCTCTATAAACTGCTTACGGAACAACAGAAGATAAGGCAATGATGGGTGGCTTTTTGAAGTTGCTGCTTTGGTGGGAATATTATAGGATATTTTCATGATTGATGCGGGAATGTGGATGGCTTATTGTTCTTGCCATCTATTCTGCCGGAAACTGTGGAGCATGAAGGCCACTAAAACATCTGGCAGCACTGGTTTTAGTTCATTTGGGAGTACCAATGTAGTAACTGGAACCATATTTTCCCCTTGGGACTTTGCCAACGGAAAGTAAATCTTCCTCTTCAGCTCAACTTTGATTGAAGAATTTCATTTTGCAAGGTACCTGTCAGGAAACAATATAATTTAAGGAAGTATAATGAAGAATCAAATTCCGTTAAAACCGCTTCAACTTATTGTCTTCTCAGTGTCTTTTGTAGTATTATTTTCGACTTCATCTTTTGGGTTCTCTGATCAGCAATGGGTTAAGAGCATAAAATCTAATACTCAAGCAAAATACTCTGTACTCTATTCAACACTCAATACTTTTAAAAATGAAATAGAATCACCCAGGCGACAATTTGAAACTATCCAAAATTATGAAAGAAGAATTGATGAAGCAGAAGACAAACTGAAACAGTACACTAAAAACACATATAGCATGACCATACCCAGCGATAACATAGAATTAAACTGGGAGAATAGCGCAATTATAGTCACCTTTGAATTCCCCAATAATATATTAAAACCAAGGAGTGATCACTCCAGTACAAATATCATGAAAATCATAGTATCAAAATCTGCTGCAAAAATTCGGGAGTTATATACTTTTCGAGATTCAATACAGGGAAATATTGTATTTAGATTCACTAAAAAAGGTCAAACTTTAATAGTCGCAACGAATTTAACTTATAGAGGAACTACGTTTTATGAAATATAAACTTTTAATTTTATTAATAATTTTTTTTCCCGTTTCATGTGCAGGGGCGTCATTCAGCCTGAAAAAAGTTGTTGTAAAAAGTGAAAATCATTCCGGGACAGTGGGTTCGTTTTTAAAGCTTTATCGCGAGTGCCAAGAGAGTAAAAAAATTAAGCCTAAAAAGGGCGAGTATGAAACTAAAAGTGAGTATAATTTAAGACTTAGAAAGATTTCTTCAGTAAAGTGCAATACGTTTTACCCCAATACGACTGTCACCTATCCTGTGACTATTACTTATCATTCAGACACGGAGTTGTTTTCTCTGGGGTACATTTCAGGTGCTATGGGTAAGGATAAATTGAAAGATGAATACCAATTTTTAATTAAAAAATTCATAGTAAATTCAAAATTACCCACCAGCTTGAGTAAAAGTAAAATGGCGGATTTATACTATGATAAAAGATTTAGAGTTAATAGATCATATAGTTATGGCACTGTGCAAGGATCAGGAGGTAAGATTGATGCAACAAAATTTTCACGAACATTTTTTGATCGTGGATATATGACTTCATCAGTAAAAAACTATTATAACTATAATAGAAAAAGAGAGCATTACTCCGGGAGAAAGTTATTAAATGGATGCTCTGTAGGCCTTAAGGCTAGATCTGTTATAGGAAAAGCTCGTCAACTAAAAACAATAGAAAAAAGTTTGCGATTTGTTTTTCATGGTAGCCTAGAGGTCATTAATTCACATACAGCTGCCTTTGATATTGAGCAAATAAAACTAATAAATATTGAAGATAATAGTACACTAATGGTTTTTGAATAAGCTCACTGCATGCCTCATGCTCAATAGGGAAAGGCATAAAATCTGCTTTTACGTCCAACCTCTTCGTCGTGTTAAGCTCCAACGTGAGATTGCACAACACCATCATGAAATCCGGAGTTTCTATGACTAGGGAGTTTGTTTATAACTATCTCTGGAATGGTTTATGGTTCCGTTTTGTGTTTAGAATTCATTGAATTTTTTTTCAAACACAAAATATATGTAGATAGTTGCCACTTCGGGTAGATGTTTGCGATTGTGAACAATTTAGAAATTATATTCCATCAGCATCATATATAACATGCTGCCGATAACTCTTGTTCGAGGGAGTCTCTTGTCGTCTGGTGTTGCCACAACAAGGAAAGTATCTCCTCTACTCAAGCTTTTTAAGTACGCTTTTGCTTCCATATGCCAGCATTCCATCATTATGAATCAGACGGTTGGAACGAGTTCACCATATTCATTCCAGCAGGTCCACGCTGCACCGTGCGAGAGTATTGCACAGCTGGTTTGCCAAAGGACATGCAGTAAGCGATTTTGTGATCATCAGGCACGCCGAGTTTCGTCGCTAATTCTGGGAAGAAGTCGGTTATGCACCAATTCAGGATCCCACTCCATACTGTACCCACGCCCATGCTCTGAGCCAGCAGCTCAAAAGTGGTCATTGCAATGATACAGTCTTCCATAGGGGCGGGTGAGACCTTGGGGGCACTGGTGATAAGGATATGGGGGGCACCGCCCAACACGATATCGACACCTTGCTCGCTATACAATTCGTAACTCTTACGAGCATACTGATAAAGGAGGGTATCTTCTTCTGGATTTCGACCATCTAGCATCTTACCTAGTTTGGCGAATATTTCATTGCGCAGCGATTCGGTGGCTTCTATGTTCATAGTTGCGGTGAAAAGTACGCTTTGAGAATTTGAAGCAGTGGGGGCATGCCATGCGGTCTCCAGGAGCTTTTGGAGGATCTCTGTTTCAATTGCTTGCTTCTTGTAGCGGCGGGTTGAGCGGCGCCCCTTGATGAGGGTTTCCATGGACCGGGCCGTGGGAAGAGAGTATTTCAGTTCCAGGCTTTTGTCCGGATCGACGCCCAAGATGGAGAGAGCCGCTGTTGGACAAATGGCCAAACAATGTTGACATCGCATGCAGGTCTCTTCTACGGGGATATTTGGAAAATCATCTTGTTCCATGACAATGCAGTGCGGGGGACATTCAGCGACGCACTTGCCGCACTTGATGCAGCGATCTTCATTTACCCTAAAATTCAACATATTTAAATTCCCT
>CAZDJE010000200.1:0-3302 GCA_964505715.1 uncultured Desulfocapsa sp.
GAATTCCTTATTATTCTCCCCATGGCCAACCTTCACAAAGCGGGGCTGGTAGCAGAACGTATAAGAGCGATAATCGAGCAGCAGACTTACTATTACAAAGATAAAGTCATCCTTGTTACTATCAGCCTTGGTGTTTCCAGCCTCTCTTCACTGGTCACCCAAAACACAAACGATCTTATCAATATAGCAGACACCGCTCTCTATCACGCCAAGCATATGGGTAGAAACCGAGTTGCCATATTCCGCAACAATGAGCCCGTTCTTCTTCCGCGTGGCAACGCTGACTAATACCCTTTGAAACACGTGTAGGTCTAAAAACAGAGCCCGCAATCGGGACAGGTCGACTCACTCGTTGAAAAGGTAGTCCCGCAAGCAGGGCAGGTGGATTTCGCCACTCCCGTATCAAAGACAGCGTGAGCATTGCTCAGATCATGGGAATCAAGTGCTGTAGTTCGTTTAAATTCCTGCGCCAGAACCTCCATTGCCTCGTCTCCGTCCTGAACTTTGATTTGGAGAAAGAAATCCGTTCCGCAACACCCTTTTCCACAGTTACTATCTTCTCCTGCAACAAGGGACGGAATATTTTGTGAGCCCAGTAATGCCTGGAGCTGTTTCATTTCAGCCAATGGTCCTTTTCTGATATTGGCGATTTCGTCATCGGGTGAAATATCCATGGACCTGCCTGCGAGTTTTGTCTTTTCAGCTTCCTCCATGGCGAGTCTCTCACTTCCCGTTAACAGTTCGACACTGCAGGAGGCGCAACTCACGATTTCTTCACGATACTCTTCATCACACGTTGGGCAATATTTTAAATCCGGATCGATATAACGCATTTTTTTATTTCCTGTTTCCTTAATTTGTTACAGAATAAAACGTGAGAGATCTCTATCTTCCACCACATCCCGAAGCTGTTTCTTCACATAATCAGCGGTTACCACAAAACGTTCCGTACCACGTTCACTGGCATCATAGGAGAGTTCATCGAGCACACGCTCCATGACGGTGTGTAATCGCCTTGCTCCAATTTCTTCAGTTTTTTCATTTACCTCAACTGCAATACTGGCAAGCTCATCAATAGCATCTGGTTCAAAAACAAGCTCCACACCTTCGGTTGCCATCATTGCGATATACTGTTTGACAAGTGCACTTTCAGGTTCCGTCAGGATTCGTACAAATTCATCTTTTCCAAGTGGGGTCAGTTCAACCCGAATTGGAAAGCGTCCCTGAAGCTCTGGAATAAGATCAGATGGTTTACAGAGATGAAAGGCGCCACTTGCAATAAACAAAATATGATCGGTCTTCACCATCCCATACTTCGTGGTAACGGTTGAGCCCTCAACAATGGGCAGCAGATCACGCTGAACGCCTTCACGCGATACCTCTGGGCCATGACTTCCGGAACTTCTTGATGCAACCTTATCAATCTCATCTAGAAAAATAATGCCGGATTCTTCGGTGCGTTTAAGAGCTTCTTCCGTCACCGTATCCATATCAATAAGCCGTTCCATTTCTTCCTGCGTGAGGCCTTTGAGAGCATCTGGAATCTTCACCGTGCGTTTCTTTTTCTTCTTCGGAAATATTTTGCTAAAGGCATCCTGAAGGTTTGACTGCATATCCTCCATCCCGGAGGTTGTCATAATCTCAACCATGGGAGTGGAACGGGATTCAGCGAGATCAAGCTCAATTTCACGTTCATCAAGCTTTCCCTGACGCAGCATCTCCCTAAATTTTTCTCGTGTGGAATTATCTTCCTCCACTTTTTCAGGAAGAAAGCTGTTATCCTCATGATTCTGTGCTGATGCAAAGGAATGCATCCCATCGGGACCGGGCTGCATATTGGATGGAGCTGCGACGGGAGGAAGCAGAACATCAAGTATGCGTTCCTCTGCATTGACTTCGGCTAGTCCCTGCAATCGTTCTCTCTCCTCTTTTTTCACCATGGTAATAGCAATTTCCACAAGATCACGAATCATGGATTCAACATCGCGCCCGACGTAACCCACTTCGGTAAACTTGGAAGCTTCAACCTTAAAGAATGGCGACTGGGCAAGCGTTGCCAACCGTCTTGCAATTTCTGTTTTTCCTACTCCTGTGGGGCCTATCATAATAATATTCTTAGGAGCAATCTCTTCACGGAGCGGTGATGGCACCTGACGTCTGCGCCAGCGATTCCTCAGCGCTATCGCAACGGATCGTTTGGCATCGGCCTGTCCAACTATAAACTTATCCAGCTCAACGACTATATCTTTGGGAGTCAACGATTGTGTAAGTATCATGTCTTTATTCTTCTATTTTTTCTACTACTATGGAATGATTGGTAAATACGCAGATATCTGCTGCAATAGTCATGGAAGCACGACAAATTTCTTCGGTATTTAATTCAGAATTGTCTATAAGTGCCAGTGCTGCGGCCTGGGCATAGGGCCCGCCGGAACCAATTGCAAGGACACCGTTATCCGCCTCTATAACATCTCCGGTACCACTGAGAAGCAGGGAATAATCTTTATCCACAGCAACCAGCATAGCTTCAAGCCTGCGCAGCATTTTATCGGTTCGCCATTCTTTAGCAAGTTCAACTGCCGCCCGCATAAGATTTCCCTTATACTGTTCAAGTTTCTGCTCCAACAGATCAAAAAGTGTAAAGGCATCGGCGGTGGCACCTGCAAAGCCGGTAATCACCTGGCCGTGATAGAGGCGTCTTACTTTTTTCGCATGATGCTTCATCACCGTATTGCCAAGCGAAACTTGGCCGTCACCAGCCACTGCAACCTGACCGTTATGGCGAACAGCAAGGATTGTTGTTGATCGAATTTTCATAATATCTGTTTTATTTAATAGGGGTTATTTGGAAGAGATCACCTATCCCCTCTCTTACTTTGCATGGGGATGAGCTTTATCGTAAACTTCCGTTAAGTGATCAAGGGTTAGATGTGTATACCGCTGTGTGGTTGACAGACTTGCATGTCCTAATAATTCCTGAACCGATCGCAGGTCCGCCCCCATCTCCAGCAAATGAGTGGCAAATGAATGACGCAGGGCATGGGGAGTCACTATCTGAGGAATACCAGCTCGCTCTCCATATGACTTTACCAGTCGTTCCACACTTCGTGTCGTCAAGCGACTGCCACGACCATTAAGAAACAACGCCTCTTTTTCAACGGGTCGTCCTCTTTTTGCCCGATCCGCTATCAGTTGGTCCCGCTGACCTGTCCACGCACTTACAGCTTCAAGAGCAGGTCTTCCGACAGGAACCAGTCGTTCCTTATTTCCTTTGCCCCTCACCCTAAGCATTTCAGTTGTAA
>CAZDJE010000201.1:0-3173 GCA_964505715.1 uncultured Desulfocapsa sp.
GATATAACAGTGCAGGCCTGTTTTGATTCTGACAGGTTGGATTTAGGCAGGGTGGGAACAATGCCAAATCCGAAATATCTCTGTACATCGATGGCAAAGTCAGAAGAAGTTATCAGTTTGGCGTATAAACGAAGCTTGGTGCATCAGCTACCGGAGAATCCATTTGGGCTTTCTGAAGATTGCGAAATGCTGTAATCCTTCTGGCGTTAAAGGAGCGCTGTATGTGCTCACATTGCAGTCGTAGCGCAGGCTAGTTGTATGATGTCGTTTTTGTTACATATATTTAATAAGATTTTAAAATTCCCATGTATCTCTTCCATAATATTAACCAATCAGTTAATTTATTATTGTAACTATTCATCTATATGTTAATTATTGTGATGCTAACTTAACTTAATGGTGAATAATATGAAATCGCAGCAAAAGCACCTTATTCGAGAACAGCTCCAAAAAACAGTCGATCGCTTTGAGTCCATACGCAGTGTCCAGCGACCTGTCAGGGGCTGGTTGCGTAGCGTTCGTGAGGCATTGGGAATGTCCAGCAAGCAGCTCGCTGGGCGCTTGAGTGTTTCCGGTCCTAGAATCACCAGCCTTGAAAAAAGCGAAAAGAGTGGTTCTGCGACTATCAGGACCATGCGCCAGGCAGCAGAGGCTTTGGATTGTGTCTTTGTCTATGCTGTAATCCCCCGTGAAGATTTCACTGCCATTATTCATGGCCAGGCAAAAACTCTTGCAAGAAGTCGAATCAACAATGTTTCACATTCAATGTTGCTGGAGGCACAGCAGCTTTCAGATTCTGACCAGCAAAAAGCATTTGCAACTGAAGTGGAAAAGATAATGCAAACTATGCCAAAAGAATTGTGGGACAAGCCGAATGAACTTTGATTATCCACCAGGCGCAACCCCGCTTGATCCTGATGAACTGGAAGGGCTACGTCTGTCTCATATTACAAATCGAGCTGAACTTGATCGCTGGGAGCAGGATAATATTATAGAAGCGGAAACTTGGGCCTTTCGTAAAACGAACATTACCAAAGATGATCTCCTCAGTGTAGATTTTATCCGTCTCCTCCATAAGCGAATGTTTCGAAATGTGTGGAAGTGGGCCGGGGAGTTTCGTAGCAGTGAAAAGAATATAGGTGTGGAATGCTGGTCAATCGGACCAACATTAAAAATTCTTTTAGATGATGTGAAGTTCTGGATTGAGCAGGATGTTTACTCTCCCTATGAAATTGGAGCACGCTTTCATCACCGCCTGGTTGCCATTCACCCCTTTGCCAACGGTAATGGTCGTCATGCCCGGCTTATGGTTGACCTGCTGCTTGTTCACATCCTGAAACATGCTCGTTTTAGCTGGGGCAGTAAGAATCTAGTTAAGGCTGGTGATTGTCGGGATCGCTATATTGCGGCGTTGCAGGCAGCAGATCAGCGTGACTATTCTCTACTGCTTGAGTTTGTTCGTTCGTGATGTGATAACTTAGTTTAGCAATCACATACTGTGTCCATCTGAGAATTATAATGAAAATTTGGCTAAGAACATGAAACAAATTACTCGGAAGGAGCTTTATGCTCAAGTTTGGAGGACGCCGATAAGAACCTTGGCAGCCAACTATTGGCTGTTGGATGTTGGGTTGGCAAAAATCTGTATGAGACTTGCTATTTCAAGGCCTCCCCAAGAATAGGTTTTGCAAAAAAAAAGGGCGACCAGCTGGCTGCCCTTACGATGAACTTTACCGACTGTTTACAGACTGGAATCATGGTGATAATTATCCGACAATATCAATAATAATGGTGGGTGGCGTCCGTCGAACTAGTCGGGTAAGTGTCTGATGTTAAATGTTGAAATATGAGTTCTTGGCGTCTGGTACTGTAAAAAAAGAATGTCACTTTTCTCTTTTTCCTCGATGGAGGTTTAGAGTTGGAGCGATATTGTTTTGTTCCTGCTCGATTTTGAGTTCAGGTCCTATAAATAAACAACTATCAAACATCACGGATAATACACGGACCCAATCATGTATTTGTTTTTAATTTCCCTATACTGCGTCTAAACACGAACAAGTTGCATTAACGGCTCAAAAGAATACAATGCTGGACGTCTACCCGATGCTTCTTCTATCATAGTAATCAGGTCTTTTTCCAACAAAATTCTTGTAAATCTTGCCGCACTTGCTGTAGGTATACCACTTTTTGTTGTAAATTTATTATTTCTGAATATTGGATTGGTGAATATAAAATCCAGTGCGTTAACGCTCCATTTAGAGGAAAGTACATCTGAGAAGACTATTTTCATCTCTTCATATAATGCGCTTATATTCTCTGCGATATTTAAATTCCTAATAGCCTGTTCCTCAATTGCTTCCAGAAAAAAAGTGCACCAGTTATCCCACTCTCCATTTTGGGATACATTTCTCATAATATCTATATAACGGTTTTTATTCTCTTCTAGATATGCACTTATATAAAAATGAGGTGCAGATATAGTTCCTGATTTCCATAGCATTAATGTGATTAGCATTCGTCCGATTCGACCATTACCATCCTTAAAAGGGTGCAAAGCTTCGAACTCAACGTGACTAATACCTATTTTAATTAATATGGTATGCGTACTTTGCGCTATGTACTCAAACAACCTTTCCAAACCATCATTTAATTTTTCAGGACTAATTGGGATAAACAATATATTTTGCCTTAATTTGTCAGCCAAATAATTCTGCTCATTCTTAAACTTTCCTGGTGATTTTAGGGCACCACGTCCTAAAGACAATAATCGTTGATGGATTCCTTTAATCAGTGATGGAGACAATGGATACCCGTCTTCCATCGCCTGTTGTGTTGCTTTTAAGGCCCTTTGATAAAGAATCGTTTCTATAATCTCTGACCTTACACTTGAAGTGTCTCCTTCCTCATTGCCATGATCTGCCTCATACTTAAGAATTTCATCCATCGTGCTTACAGTACCTTCCATTCTTGAAGATATTACAGCTTCTTGGTTGCGTAGAGGTGCTAACAGTATTTCACTATTATGCATACTTTTTAGCATTTGATCATAACGAGCTACAGCGTCCGTTGCTTTTACTAATGGCTCAATAAAGCGACTATAATCAAGATCAGTTGGTGGGAATTTACCGTAATGATAATTGACTGCACTTTCTAAATTAAGATCCATAGCTTAC
>CAZDJE010000202.1:0-3138 GCA_964505715.1 uncultured Desulfocapsa sp.
AACAATTTGAAGAGCAGCTTGAGTTCTTCGAAAAAAATGATTTTTCAGTCGTAATACTGACTGGAATTGTTGTGGCTTTACAAGGTGATTAGTACCGATTTACGCTGTTGTTTAAAAAAGTGCGCCCAGAAAAATAGGAAATGCATCCACCGGATGCGTCATGTACCTATTACCACCCATATGATTACTTCTCTAACTATTCAACTGAGCAACCGCGGCGGTTACGAACAGGGTAAGAGCTGTGAGCCTGCTAAGTACTATTGCTCGATTGCCTTAGCTTGTCCTGAATCAGGCAGGTATTGTGCCACTCTTCACAATAACGCCGGAATTGTCTCCCGCTTATGATATCGTAACGACACGTGTTTATATGGGAGATGAAAAAACAATTTTCTTTGGATATGGGTAAAAACAAGGACTGGTATAAAGTGCGTTTCGCACACTTCAAAGCCTGGGCAGATAAAGCGGATATTCCCTGGAAAGCTATCAAGCCACAACTTATTGACACTTTAGATAAGGCACGAACACTCTGGCCCAAAGCACTTACGGATCTGTGCATGGATGATACCCAAAAAAATCAGCTAAAAGAGCATTGGCGAAGCCTGCAATCTGATTTTAGGATCGATCCCTCCTGAACCTGCTTTTTTCAATCACTAATTTCTACGGATCGCACCGTTTTTCTTGTTCCAAGACCCTTGGAACTAAAAGGAAAATCGCTACTAGAAAGAAAAGTTAACAAAAAGATCGGATGTATTATACTAGTGATCCAGGATGGGGAGCATTGTCAGCTAGATTCATCTCCGGCACTTACCCTTTTTCAAATAGAAGAATTGGTTGTTTACGGTTTTCTTGAGATGGGGAATATAGGAAAAGCACTGTGAGCTGATAGCAAAGGAAATTCTTTTTACTTCAAAAAATCAGGTAATCATCCATGAAGAAACTTTTACGATGGGGAGGAATTATCCTCCTGACCCCGATTGTTCTGTTGCTGGGTACTCTTAGCATTGTGTCTCTACTAGAAATCACCATCAATCTAGACCGTATACGTCCCATGGTGGAAAAAACTGTCTCTGCAGCTCTTAAGCGGAAGGTTGTTATCGAGGGAACAGTTGAATTGCTCCCAACCTTACGCCCCAGGCTTGAGGTGCAGGGCGTGCGCATAGATAATCCGAAAAGTTGGGGGAACTCTGATTTTGTTGCTGTGGAATTACTGCGAATGCAACTGGGGCTGGTTGATCTGTTCCGGAAAAAAATAAGTATTGATGAGATCACAGCAGAAGGGCTGAACGTTTATCTCGAAAGCCGTAAGGATGATATCAACAACTGGTCCTTTAGTTCTTCTGCTGATGAGAAAAACCTTTTTCTAAAAGAGTCTGACACAGAAGAACAGAGTCAGGGGACACTGGCTTTTGAAGCAGTGGATCAAGTCTCCCTGAAAAATATTGAAGTGGTTTATAGGGACCTTGTTCTGGATAAAACCATACGTTTTCATCTTGATGAATTGACAGGAACAGCGCCAGCAGGAAAACCCCTTGTTTTTCACGGTAAAGGAAACCTGCAGGAGCGGAGTTATAGTTTTGAGCTTGATACAGGAGCGCTGAACAGCTTCCAGCCAAAGAAACAGGCGTGGCCTCTGACCATCTCCGGAGCCATTGCCGGAACATTATATTCAGCACAGGGTGATGTGGGATATAAAGATAAGGAGCAGCAGTTATCTCTTAAGGTGTCCGTGGGAGCTGTTGATGTTGGCGGACTTCTTGGCTGGTTGAATATTGCAGGGAATATCAAAGCATCCACCGAAGAACTTTCTCTGAACCTGCAACTGAGAGGAGAGAGTCTCCATGAATTGCTCAACCAGTCTGCAATTGATTTTAACCTGAAAGGCGGCGTTCTGGATCTCAGTAATCCGAAGAGGGGCTCTGATTTTATAATCAGTAAGCTCGATGGCCAGATTGAGGTTAAACCCGGATCTGCCATCACACTTGGTGCCACGGGTGTTATTGATACAACTCCTGTGCAAATAAGCCTGCAGGGGATGCCTCTTACCAAATATGTTACAAATCCTGGGGAATGGCCTGTTCATGTAGTATTTGCGGCGGCCGGTGCTGAACTTGATTTTAGTGGTGCTGTGGATCTTCCCATAGATAGCAAAACTTTTAATCTGGCAATGACTCTGAAAGGGGAACAGCTGGACAGCTTAAATGACTTTCTAAATATTGATCTCCCTCCCTTTGGTCCTTATGCCCTAGAAGCACAGTTTGCTGCTACGGAGACTGGGTACGATCTGCCTAATCTTGCAATAACGATCGGAGGCAGTGATTTGACGGGAAATATGAGACTTGATGAGAGTGGAGAGAAGCCAGAAGTCAGGATCCAGCTTATCAGCAAGGTTTTACAACTGGATGATTTTGAACTTGGAGACTGGGATCCCGATGGAAAAAACGGGACCGGAGAAAAGGAGAAAAAATCGGTAGAACAACCAGTTGTAGAAGAAACGAAAAAAGCTATTCTCCCCCCATTCTTATCTCCTGAATCCTTATCCCGATTTAACGGGACAGTATCCATAGAAATGGCGGAGGTCCTTTCCGGAAAAGATAGAGTGGGGAATGGTACTCTGAAAACCATTTTGGAGGATGGTCGTTTTTCCATCGCCCCCCTGCAACTTACCCTTGCAGATGGAACAGTATTGTTTGAATTTTCTTTTTACCCTACTGCTGAAGAGACGGAGATACATCTGGGTGCCGCGATCAGGAATCTTGATGTTGGAATATTAGCCCGTCGTAGCAAACCTGAGAGCAGCATGGAAGGCATTCTGTATCTGGATATTGAGCTGGATTCCACCGCTACGGAACTCGGTGGGTTTCTGGCCAGGGGAAATGGTCATTTTGATCTCGGTTTTGTGCCTGTAAATCTTGATGCCGGGCTTGTGGATCTCTGGGCGGTGAATCTGCTCTCTGCTATTGCTTCAGAGGTGGATGGAGAAGATAAATCTATTATTAATTGCCTGGTTGCAAGTTTTGGAATGGATGATGGCCTGATGTCAGAACGGACTCTTTTTCTGGATACGAGTCATATGAGCGTCGATGCAGAAGCCAATATTGACTTTAAAAGAGAGGAGTTTAAACTGAAGGCCGTTCCAAA
>CAZDJE010000203.1:0-3102 GCA_964505715.1 uncultured Desulfocapsa sp.
AAATTGATGAAGTTACAGCTACCCACTGCGAGCACAATCTGCTGCCAGTGACGAATGCGTTCTTGATGACTTGGATATTTCGTTTAAGAGGTAACGTATCCACACAGGTACTTGGCGTTGGTGTATAGGTAGCAGTCACGCTTCCCCTGCTCCATGCTGACAAATGTCCACGTCGATGACATGCTACTGATACAGTGGATTCAAGAAGAAGGACAAATTGCAGGTTTGCTTAAACGGTTGACCTTGCAATTCCTTTTCTCTACCATTGCAAAAATATCAACTTAAATTACTATCGCTGGTTGTTGCTTTCATTAGTTTAGCTATCTTTCTTTCTGAGTTTATCCCGGAAAGAGCTCGGGCAGAAGTCGTCTTTCTGAAAACCTTGAAGATGGCAGTCTCACAAACCGATGGAATCTAGATGATAAGAAGCGTGCAGATGGTGTTGATTGGTCGGATGTTGTCAATGAAGGGTCTAGAATTACCTCAAGTTTGGTATGGGTGAAATATCGAATACGAGCCAACAAGAAAAACAACATTATGCTGTGGGAAATCGATGCATTAAGTGGGAAAATAAAATTCAGGTTATCGTGGCTTAAATATCTGTCTTGAATTGCCCTTAACGATAAGGAATAAGTGAAAATATGTCTGACAAACCAAATCCGGATCCGTTTTTTGATCTTATTATGGATGAAGACCTTGCTAAAAATCAATGGCCCGCCAAAATTGACCAATTTAAAAAGGACGAGACACATGTGTCTCTCATGGCACAGGCCATGACAAGAGAGAAGTTTGAGATACTGAAAAATCACAAAACAAAAACGGCCGGATGGACAATTGCTCGTGCTATGAATACCGGCACTTGTTATCCGTCTTCATCTGTTGGGTGCCATGCTGGCGACCATGAATCATATACCGATTTCGCTAAACTTTTTAAATCTGTCATTGAGTCCTATCATAAGGGATATAATCTAGATAAAGACAAACATGTAACTGATTTCGAAGTAACTAAGATCAGTGTAGATCTTAGTGAACAGGCCAGGAGTAAAATAATTTCAACCCGAATCAGAGTTGCAAGAAACCTAGATTTTTTTCCACTCAATCCTGGTGGAACGCAACAAAGCAGATTAGATATTATCAAATTGATTGAAGAGCTTGCTCTAACCTTGGAGGGCGATCTCAAAGGCGAGCTTTTTCGCCACACTACGATGACTCCTGAGCAAAATAGGAGACTTGTTGATGGTCACTTCCTTTTCAAAGGAAAAGATAAGATGCAGGCAGCATCGGGCCATCACGAGCGTTGGCCCATCGATAGAGGAATTTATCTGAGTGAGACAAAAGAATTTATTTTGTGGATAAATGAAGGCGACCACCTTCGAATCATATCAATGGAACAAGGGGGAGATGTTAAGCATGTTTTTGAACGCTTGGGCCGCGGAATTACGGCAATTGAAAACGGTCTAAAAAAAATAACCGGAAAAGATCCCGTATTCATGTCAGATGATACTCTGGGTATGATTACATGCTGTCCGTCAAATCTCGGAACGGCCCTGCGTGCAAGTGTCCATATTTGTCTTCCTAAACTTATTGCAAAAATGGGCCTAGAAGGAATCGATAAAATCGCTCGTGAAAGCTATTGCCAAGCCAGAGGCAGTGGCGGTGAACACTCTGAGGTTATTGACAGAGTCGATATCTCAAACTGGAGAAGACTGGGATTTAAAGAGTACGAACTGATTGAAGATATGATTAACTGTGTAAATGTGCTTGCTCTTATGGAAAACGATATACCATCCAGGTGACAAATAATTTATATCTTAAGAATATGGCAAAGACTACAGTTGAAAATAGTTAATTGGTTTCACATAAAGATTTAATAAACCAAAGAAAAGTAATCAGTATTACATTGCAGACATACGTTTTTTTGAGTATCAAGAGAGTCATCCGAAACATTATAATCGGGATAATGAGTAAAACGATTTGAGATGTAACTCTGCAGCAAAGAATCAAACTCTAGAGAAAATAAACACCATGGATCACACCCTTTACGAAGCAATAGACTTTTCAAAATTTATAATATAAATGAGCTGGTTTGCCAATAAAGAGAAACGTTCGTTCATTATTCAGCTAACGCTTGCCGGGATTCTTTTTTCTGTCGCATACCTCATCATTCAGAATGTTCGTGACAATCTTGCAGATGTTGGGATACGGCTTAGTTTTGGTTTTTTGAGCAGCGAAGCAGGGTTTGATGTCAATGAATCCCTGATTTCGTACTCAGCCTCTGACAGTTACGCACGTGTTCTGCTAGTAGGATTCCTGAATACCCTGGAACTATCCTTCGTTTGTATCGTTGGCTCCACGGTAATCGGTGTAGTGATGGGAATTATTCGTGCAGGCAGCAACTGGCTAGGCACTCGTTTGGCGCTGGCATACGTCGAGCTTTTAAGAAACCTCCCAAAATTGTTGATTCTTCTGGCTGTTTTCATTGTCATGGTAAATAGACTTCCCACCGTACGTCAGGCGTGGAATTTGTTTGATGGCATCTATATTAGCAATCGCGCATTTTATTATCCCAAATTGATTTGGGACGATGGGATGGTGTATGTGCTGATTGGTATTCTGTGCTGGCTCATTGCTGCTGTATTATGGAAAAAGTATGTTAAACGGAACCAGGACCTCACAGGCAGACAATTACCAGTGAAATGGCCTCTTATTGGAGTTTTGGCAATTACTTTGTTGTCGATCACCTTATTATTTAATATTCAATATCAGTTTTCCATCCCTGTTTTTAAAGGTTTTGATTTCAATGGCGGTTCACGATTTTCTGTTCAATTTGTGGCTCTGGCATTTACTCTTAGCATCTACCATGGTGGTCAAATTGCTGAACTGGTTCGGGGAGGGATTCAGTCAGTCCAGAAAGGACAAATTGAAGCCGCAGCATCGCTAGGTTTAAAAACGTCTCATGTAACACGCTTTGTGGTTTTACCACAGGCCCTGCGTATGATTATTCCCCCCCTGGGGAACCAATATCTCAATCTAATTAAGAATACATCCATAGCCCTGGCCATCGGCTATTCGGATCTAGTATCGGTGATGAGCACATCAATT
>CAZDJE010000204.1:0-3060 GCA_964505715.1 uncultured Desulfocapsa sp.
TGCTGGAAACTCCACGGGGTAATCTCGCCGAGTTTATGCGCTATCTAAACATAACCTACACCTCTTATTTTAACCGAATTTACCAGCGTAGTGGGCATTTGTATCAGGGACGATACAAAAGTTATTTAATTGAAAAAGAGGCCTACCTCTCTGCAGTGTCACGATATATCCATCTCAACCCATCACGCATAAAAGAAATTCGTAAGAAATCAGCACAAGAAAAATTAAAATTCGTATTCAATTATCGCTGGAGCAGCTTGCCAGGTTTTGTAAACCTCTCCAAACGTCTTAACACTGTTACATATGATTATATACTTCTAGAATTTGGGGGAGATACTGCTAGTAGTCGGGCGGCATATAAAAAACAGATTTCTCTTGATCTGACTGAAGAAGAAATAATTCAAGATTCAATTATCGGAAAAACCATCCTCGGTACAGATCATTTTATTTCCATGATACGGGAAAAATATCTTCCTGCCAAAAATGATCGTGAGAGGCCAGCAATCGGTAAAATCATTTCCTATTGTAGTGAGAAAAAGATCATCGAGATAATAACAACAGAGACCAAGTTATCAAGGGAAAAACTGTTGACAACTCCCGGCGTAATGCGACAAATAGCGATGGATATGCTGTACCGGTATGGCGGATTGACTAATCCACAAATTGGTAAGCTTATGGGGATAGATTACAGCACAGTGAGCCAAGGGCGAAGCCGTTTACGGAGTAGGGTGAAAAAGGATATGAAAATTTCCCTGCTGCTTGAAGCAATAGAGAAGGAATGTCAAGGATAAAGATTTGACCCCTCTTTCCCTTTCCTTTGGAAAGAACAAAATGAGAAAAGACCGTAGATTCCACCGGTGATCAAATGAAGAAAGGTTTACGTATTGGTTGTCTGCTGTTGGCGATTCTTCTTGCTGCTGTTGGCTATTATTTTTCTGATACTATCTCCGACAGACTGTCGTTTGGGGAGCCACTCCTGACGATTAACAGTAGTCCTACAGGCGCCATGGTGTATGTGGATAATGGAGAAGTGGGGTTGACACCGCTGCTGATTGCCACTCTGAACGATGGTCCTCATACTGTTCGTTTGACTAAAGACCAATATAGTGATTTTGAAAAGACTGTCTTCCTCCAACGCAGTAAAACGACACGTTTGAATATTGATTTGACCCCATTACCTTTTGGTGACGTAAAAGTAAGCAGTGAGCCATCAGGGGCAACGGTCCTATTAAGTGGTGAAGAAATGGGCACGACCCCCATTACGCTTAAACAACTAGCCAAGGGATCGCAGCAAATCACCTTGAAAAAGAAAGGGTTTGAATCCTGGAAAGGCACGGCGGAAATCATTTCTTTGCAGATAGCAAGTCTTCATGGCAATTTAACGAATGTTTATGGAAGTTTGAAGGTTACCAGTACGCCCAATAATGTCAGGGTTTTCTTAGACAGTTGGGAGGTGGGAATAACTCCATACTTTTCGGATCAGATACGAAAAGGGAAACACATTATTGAGTTACATCGTGCTGGTTATAAAAGTTGGAAAAGTGATATTGTAGTCAGCCTAGAGACGCCTTCTGTTTTAAATGTTGATTTGGAAACGAGCTCTGGCAGTCTTGCTATTACCAGTATACCGATGGCTGCGGAGGTGTTTCTGGACGGTGAAAATGTTGGCCAAACTCCAATGATTCTAGGAAAAGTAGCAAAAGGAAGCCACATAATAGAGATTAAACACAAGGATTGCTTTCTTTGGACGAAGGAAATAACCCTAAAATCCGGCATGGAGAATAAACTTTTTGCTGAACTGCAAACTCTGTATGGCATTCTGAACATCAGTAGCAAACCATCAGGGGCTAATGTTTTTCTCGATGGACAAGAAAAAGGGAAAACACCATACAATCTCAAACAGATAAAAGAAGGGCAGTATACACTGGAACTTAAGCATAAAGTATCTGATAAGTGGAAGAAAAAAATAACAATTTATTCTGAAAAAGAATTAAATATCGCAGTAAATCTTGTCAGCAGATATGGCGCTATTCAGATAAGTAGTGTGCCTAGTGATGCTACAGTTTTTCTCGGTGGGATTGAAGTAGGCAGAACTCCTTTTAGTAGTGATGAAATTCTAAAAGGCAGACATCACATTGAACTGAAATTAAACGACTATGATAATTGGCAGGGGGAAATACAGGTCAGGGGTGGTGAAAATGCAAAATTAAATAAAGAACTCTTTTCTTTATATGGTGGGTTGAAGATTGTGAGTAAACCTGGAAACGCCATTGTATTTATTGATGGACAAAAATCTGGCACGACTCCCTTTCAATTAAATAAAATTATTAAAGGACAACATTCCATCTCATTGCAACATGATGGGTATCATACATGGCATGGCAAACTCCTTGTGAAGAGTGGTGCAAAAGAGATGTTGTCTCAGAACCTCTTTGTAAAGGGGTTATCGTATAAAATAAAAGGAAGCTGGTCAGGAAGAGTCTGGCAGAACCTTTTTAAAGTATCTGATGTAACGGTTCAAATTGCCACAGATCATTATCACATTTCCTATCCCTCATTGGATTGTGGAGGAGAACTCATTCTTCTCTCACAAACGGCTGAACAGGTAAAATTCAGAGAAAAAATAACGTATGGTGGATGTTATGATGGTGGTCACGTCATTATTTCGAATTTCATAAATGATACGATTGAATGCCAATGGCTCAATAGAAACGGAAAAAAACGTTTTGAGACTGTTCTTGGCAGGAACAATTAATCTGTAGTTGTTTTATACCTGATCTGACAGTTACCAATTTTCAGGCTGTACTGCTGAGTATCATCAAGGAGAAGCTTTTCTGGCAGTGCGACATTTATTATAGAGTTGATAATCCTCACTCTAAGCTTCTGAATACTAATGTACTGATATCGTAAAACAATAAAGCCGAACGAAGAATCCTTCTGTTTTTCTTTGAATTCACGTGAAAATAAATGTAACATCTTTATTAAAGACTCTTGTTCTTACCTTTTTCTTGAAGCGACAATGCTCTCCAAGCAAGAATTATCCAGCTCTTATATATAGTA
>CAZDJE010000205.1:0-3059 GCA_964505715.1 uncultured Desulfocapsa sp.
TAGTGGGGAATTCCTGATTGCAACTTTGGGGATTTCTATTATGCAAAAAACAGTAATGTCGGTATGACTGCAGAGCCTGCTTCAAAGTGAAGAGATGTTCAGGGAGATAATTACCCTCCAAAGATTTCTCAATAACACTAACAGATGCTTTGATTCTCCCATGTTTTAAAGTGGCAAGTTTCTTTGGGTTATGCTCTCCTGCCAGAATGGCATCAACGTGAGGTCTTGGGGTCGGACCAGGAAATAGATTGGAATATCAGTCGGTTAATTCACAAAAGTAGGTTTTTTCATAGCTTAGAGCCTCCTTTTCACCATCAAAAAGGCTACTTTAAGGAAAGAGTTGGGCAGGTTTTGAAAAGTAACTTTTTGTCTTCCAAAGAATAGAAATTGCAAAATTTTACATGGATGGACAAGATGGTCAGGATAAAAAAAACAAAATAATCCTGCTGAATAGTCATGGCTAGAACGACAGTGTCATCACTTTTTTTTCATGTATCCATCGATCAGGCAAAATGATGGGTGATAGAGCCATTTCCGGCTTACTAGCGGTAAATAACATGGCGTAGAGATACCGGTACCCCCTCTAACCACACTCATTGCGAGTAGTGGGCTGATGTGTTCATGTCAATAGAGTTAACTTATAACTGGACGTCTGGCAGTTCTTTTGCCTTCTCCAGAAACCGCTGACAATTAGTTTTTATCGCACCCAGTAGACCCTGACCAAACGCATGTTCCTCGCCGATCAATAGGCTTGACGTGTCAATAGTATCGGCAGCCTTAACCATCGAGTTGCACAGAGCCTGCAGAGCCGTTGCCACCTGCCTCTGTGGCAATCCGCATTCATCGCACATATCGGCCAGCTGGTAAGCATGGATTTCGTTAAACGCAAAAGTGTCACCAACCGCCATAGCCAGATCTCGATCGTATTGGTCGCCATATATTTCAACATTCACCAGATCATAGGCTGGCGCGACGTCAATGCCATTCCGTCCCACATGAAATGAGATATTTTTCCCATGGGCGTCGCTGTTCCCGATTAATAACTGAAAGAGAACCCAATGTAATAGGTCACGGATTGCCAGTGCCGGAATCCGGCAAAGCTTACATGCAGCAAACAGAGCAGGAAGACTTGCTCCGGTCCTGATTTTAGCTCCTTCACCTGATTTTCCGAATGGGCGTTCATATTTGTAGGTCGGTGGCAAATCAAGCATCTGGCAACCATCGAGCAGGTGCAGCCGCTCTACCCGTTCGCCAGACCACCGACGATCAAATCTTTCAACTACCAAGACTGGCTCGCCATGCCTTGCCAGAGAAACCCGAGCTACCGGCAGTTTTACCATGCGGGCAAGTTCCATACAGATAAACTCGTTTACAACCAGATGCATGTCAGGCTTTGTCCCAAACTTGAGGATATGGGTCGACGCCAAATCGCCCTCACCGAACCCCATTTCTCCATCGGGCCTGATTAATATCGGTAATTTGTCTTGGACACCTGCCACCGACAATCTTGGCGTTCCGTCCCAAGTTGCGATGGATAGTTGTTGACGTCTGGCCAGCCTATCCTGGAACTCCTCGCTGCTGACCGATCGAAAAAAAGTGGGGATTTCTCCATCCTTCCCGCCATTTTGACGGAAAGCCAAAGCACCGGTCGTTTCGAAACCAATGGCAGCAATCAGACCAAAAATATTGCTCTTCGATATCTGGCGATCAACCGACAACTCTTCCAACCATTTCCCCTCGGGTAAAAGGTTGGCCAAAAACCTCTTGACCGACTCCGATGTACGCGCTCCTGGTTTTAGATGTGGAGAAATCACGAAACCTGATTTTTCTAACCATTCCGGATCATACACCAGGCCATATTCATCGTTATGACCGTCGAGAGTTATTGAACCTAAACGCCTTTGATCGCTATATACGGTAAGTTGTTCCGTCATTTCTCATCCCATGGTTCTACTTTCAAAACTATCCCCAACATCCGGCAGACCTTTAAGACGCTGGATAGCTTTACATCGCCCAAAGCCTTCTCGATCTTGGTCAAAGTGTCCACAGCCACACCACAGAAGGCGGCCGTCTCGTGAATACCCATTCCGGCCTGTGTCCGCCTGGCCCGAACAAATTTTCCCAGTTCTTTGGCCTCCAGAGGCCCTTTCTGAATTGGCGTTGATAATGGTTTTACTTTTTTTGCCATAGCCCCTCCAATAGTAATTAATAAATACTACTAAGGCAGTATTTAAATACCTAAGGGGCTAATGTCAACCTAAAATACTGCCTTGGTGGTATTAAATATATAAATAGGCCGGAAAGTTCATAAATACTGCCTTGGTAGTATTTTAGGCTATTGACGTGTGGAACGTGGGGGCGGACCGAAAGCGCCGATTAAAACCGGTAAAGGATAGAGACTGAAAGAGTTTTATGGTGAAGGTCTAGCAAATCACACCAGCCTCGAGTCATGCGGCAATTACAGTAATGTAGTGGCTGAAGCGTTGACAGAGGGAAGCACAGGCGGCTATTGAGCTCCGAAATCACCAGCGTTCGCGAGCGAGTTCGGGGGACACAATAGCTAACTGTTTTTACCACGTTGCATCCTTAATCTGTGGATAACTGGGAGTTCAGGGGACACAGTTACGGTCGGTCTTCTATCTCCAATGGTGGCCGCACAGTAAAGCGGTAAAAAGGTTATTTTTTGCTCGGGCAAGTTTTTATAAGTCCCGCTATAGAGAACCAATCCCTTTGGACAGTTGAGATATTTTTTCAGCATTAGATGAAGACTGCGCAGACTGCTTCCTGTGCCTGACTTCACCTCAACCGGATAAATTTTACCTTGGCGGACAGCGAGGTAGTCCACCTCGGCACTGCTTTCCCTGGCATCCCTAGCCCAATAAAATACTCCGAACTGTGCCATGCCAGGAGTGAGGTGATATGGGAAAAGTGGACACAAAATTAAGAGCAGTTAAGCTGCACTTTGGAGGTGTTTATATGAAAAAGCAAACGTAGAAATTACACAGATGGGGTAGTTCCCGGGACCGTATATATGTGGGAGTTCCGTGAACAGTATATAG
>CAZDJE010000206.1:0-3046 GCA_964505715.1 uncultured Desulfocapsa sp.
AAGCAGCAATGAAATGAACAAGCATTCAGTTAAGCGTTTATATATATAAATCTGTGGGGTGAAATGTCAAGGGAAAACATTGTAAGCACAATCCCCTAATCATCCCTTAAAAAAGCGAAGACGTAAAGCATTTGAGACCACCGACACAGAACTCAACGCCATTGCTCCTCCGGCAATCATTGGATTGAGGGCGGGACCACCAAAGAGAGTCAGCAATCCGGCCGCAACAGGAATACCAATAACGTTATACCCAAAAGCCCAGAACAAATTTTGACGAATATTTTTCATCACTGCACGCGACAAAGAGAGGGCTGTAATCACTCCATCAAGGTTCCCTTTCATAATGACAATATCACCTGATTCAATAGCGATATCGATGCCGGTACCCATCGCGATTCCGACATCAGCAAGGGCCAGGGCCGGCGCATCATTAATACCATCTCCCACCATGGCAACGCTTAGTCTTTCGGCCTGCAATTGCTCTATAAGCTCTGATTTTTTCTCCGGCAAAACCTCCGCAATAACCTCTTCAATCCCTGCCTGTGCCGCTATTGCATTCGCAGTTATTTTCTGGTCTCCTGTCAGCATAATAAGACGAAGTCCCATCTCCTGCATCTTTTTCACAGCTCCAGGAACCTCTTTTTTCAGAGTATCAGCAACGGCGAAGATGGCCACAAAATTATTGTCAACCGCCAGAAAAAGGACTGTTTTCCCTTGAGCTGAAAGCGTACCTACCTGTTCATCCATTTGGCTAACAGAGATATTCTGTTCTTCTAGCAACTGCTTGTTTCCAAACAGGACCTTTTTACCGTCCACCTGCCCAACGACACCTTTCCCCTGAACAGCTTCGAAAGATTTCGGTTGAACCAGTTGTAGATTTTTTCTTGTTGCACCAGCAACCAGTGCTTCCGCAAGTGGATGTTCAGAATTCTGCTCACAGGATGCAACGAGAAAGAGCAGTGTATCTTTTTTAATCTTATCGTCCACTGTTATCAAATCAGTCAGTTCAGGTTTACCATGGGTAAGAGTTCCGGTTTTATCAAAAACGAGAACTTCTGTTTTTTCGGCAAGCTCCAGGGCTTCACCACTTTTCACCAGAACTCCAAGCTGCGCCCCTCTACCAGTCCCTACCATTATCGACGTTGGTGTCGCGAGCCCCATGGCGCAGGGACAGGCGATAACCATAACGGCAATAAAGAACCTGAGCGAACCTGAAAAATCCGCATCACCTATAAAATACCAGGCAAGCCCGGTGAGTACCGCAATACACATTACCACCGGCACAAAATAGAGGCTTATGCGATCAGCCATTCCGGCAATTGGGGCTTTTGAACCTTGCGCATCCTGTACCAGACGCACAATTCTTGAGAGCATTGTGTCTGCTCCCACCTGCTGTGCCTGAATATGCAAAACACCATTTTTATTGAGTGTTCCACCTATTACCTTATCGTTTTCCTCTTTACTCACAGGGATACTTTCCCCGGTAAGCATGGACTCATCTATCACGCTATGGCCAAAAGTAATTACGCCATCAACTGGGATCCTGTCACCGGGGCGAACCAACAGAATATTATCTTCCTGTATCTCTTCTGCCGGAATTATTTTTTGCTCCTGGCCCTGGCCTTCTCCAATGAGCAGAGTTGCATCATCGGGAGTGAGCTGCATCAGCTTGGTGATAGCATCGGAGGTATGGGATTTGGAACGGGTCTCCATATACTTGCCAAGAGATACCAGAGCAATCAGAACACCAGCAGACTCAAAGTAGAGATCCATAACCTTCATGGCAACATCTATCCCAATAAGAATCTCAATCAGATTCCAAGTCGAATAGATAAATGCAGCACCGGTTCCCACGGCGATCAGAGAATCCATATTGGGGACTCGCCTAATAAGTGCTGGGATACCATTCAAGTAAAAATTACGCCCAAGAAATATAATAGCAATAACCAGCAAAAACTGGATCAGGGCAAAATTTGCGGGATGTGAATGAGGACGAATAACTTCAGGCAGGGGAAGACCGATCATCTCCCCCATTGAAATAGTAAAGAGAGGGACGGCAAGGAGCATTGAAAAAATAAGGTTCTTTTTCATAACAGCCAGACGACGTGTCGTTTCAGCTCTGTTTTTTTCAAAAAGATCCTGCTGAGTGTTTATGGATTCCAGCTCAAAGCCCAACCCTGCAACGCGTTCTGCTATTTCCTCGAAGCTATGTCGGCTCTCCTCCCATTGAAGTACCATGGTCTCCGAAGCAAGATTCACCACAGCCTTTGCCACACCATCCATTCCGCCAACTACATTTTCAATACGACTGGAACATGCAGCGCAGTGCATGCCCTTAACGATTACTTTCAATTCATTCATAAATCCGTGCCCCGATGCTAAAGTCTTCTCTTGTAATCCTGTGGAAAATGAATAAGTTTCTAACAAAACAATAACTCAGCGATGGAGAAATACAATGACTACCATATTAATAAACGGGATGAGTTGTCAGCACTGCGTGGCATCGGTCAAGAAAGCGTTAAGGAAAATTCCAGGAATGTCAAACGTGGTTGTTAATCTTGAAAAAGGAGTGGCTAGTTACGATGGTGATGTAAATGGCGAGGCTGTGAAAGAAGCTATTAAGAAAATTGGTTTTGAAGTATCCGAATAAAGGAGCCCGCTGTGACCCTTAGTATTTTGGCTCTTACGCTTCTTTCTACCATTACAATTTACTTGTTAATTTTTTTCACACCCAACAAAAAACTATTATATATTTTTACAACTTTTAAATCCCCCCCCCGCTACATGAAATTGACACAACAGTTCTTTTTGTATTAACATGTTTCCAGAGATACCTGCCACGTACCCTACTCACTCGCCCACGAGGCTGCCTGAGAACGCAATTTTTTCAAATAGAAGCGCTTGAAACATTCCACCCTAACTATTTTTTCAATTTGGAATGTATTATGCATACCTTCCAGTAGCAGTAGAATTAACCACACCAGCTCCTTTCTTATCTGAAGTTTCCCGGAAACATTTCATGCCGCTATCCTCAATAACGTGGCTA
>CAZDJE010000207.1:0-2994 GCA_964505715.1 uncultured Desulfocapsa sp.
CATAGCCCTGGCCATCGGCTATTCGGATCTAGTATCGGTGATGAGCACATCAATTAATCAGACTTTTCGACCTATTGAACTCATGTCCATTACGATGATGACGTATCTCGCTATCAGCCTATTGGTGACAGCTCTTCTCAACTGGTTTAATTTCCGAACTAAAATAGTGACCAATTAAATGATACACAGGAGTAATAACCATATCGGTACTCCCCCAGAAGCCGAATTCTGTGTGTTCGGGTGGATGAGAAAGAATTTATTTCGTAACACCTTTGATAGCATTGTCACCATCAGTGTGGTGTTGTTTTTGGTATGGATTGTGCCTGCTGTTTTCTCCTGGATGTTTCTCGATGCTGTCGGTTTTAGTGGTGACGAAGCACTTTGTAGGTCAAGTGATGGGGCCTGCTGGCCATTTATGCGGGAAAAGGCCAGGCTTATACTATTTGGTACATATCCATATGATCAACAATGGCGTGCTGCCCTTGCAAGCGTTCTCGTTATTGGACTTGTAGCCACTTTGATCTTTAAGCGGATGAGAGTAAAATGGATGGTTTTACTCTGGGCTGTGGGAGCTGCTGTTTTTGTCGGTCTGATGTTCGGTAATGTCATGGGACTACCCGCCGTGCAGACGGTGAAGTGGAATGGACTTCCGGTTTTCCTCCTGTTATCCGTATTTAGCCTTGCTGCTGCCTTTCCCCTTGGAATCCTATTGGCCTTGGCTCGTCATCAGAACAATTACCAGTTACTTAAAAATCTGGCTGCCGGTTATATTGAATTAATTCGAGGTGTCCCTCTGCTGATGGTCCTATTTATGGGCTTGTTCGTCCTTCCCATGGTCATGCCCCGAGGTTTTTTTCTTGAACCACTTTTTGCGATCCTCATTGCGTTGATGTTGTTTCACGCAGCCTATTTTGCCGAAGATATCAGGGGGGGACTTCAGACTTTGGAGTCAGGTCAGGTTGAAGCCGCAGATAGTCTCGGTTTAAGCTATTGGCCCAAAGTTTTACTGATTGTTTTACCACAGGCGATAAAACAATCATTGCCGGCGATCTTTAACACCCTAATAGGTGGTTACAAGGATACCTCACTGGTTATCATAGTTGGTATCCATGATATAATCTCGACCGCAAAGATGGCTTACAGCGATCCGGATTGGCAACGCTACGGCCTTGAGGCATATTTTTTCGTTGGTATCTGGTATTTTTGCTCCTGTTGGTGTTTATCGGCTTATGGCCGCCATCTTGAGAAAAAACAAGATAACTAAAAAAGAGATGTAGGTGATCCTGACACTGACTGGTATCAGGATATATGATATTATTTTTATAATGGAGATTTTGTATGAAACGCATTGCTACTTTGGCTTTTGGAATGTTTGCCATAACGACTGCTTTTGGATCGCAGGCTACGGCCGGTCCTGTTCTGGATGAGATAAAGGCATCTGGGAATATCATCTGTTTAGTGAATACAAACTCACCAGGGTTTTCATCTCCTGACAGCAAGGGGGTGTTCCAAGGGTTCAATACTGACTTTGGTCGAATGGCCGCCGCTGCTATTTTCGGGGATGCTTCTAAAGCTGACATCCGGGGTATTGGCTTTTCTGATAGTATGAAAACGATCGTAGCTCGCAAAGCCCACATGGCATCCCGTAGTATTACCAGTACCGGTACACGAGATGCAGATCCGGGATTGGTTTTCCCCGTTACTACATTCTACGATGGCCAGGGGTTCATGGTTGCAAATAAACTTAATGTTAAATCAGCCTCTGAATTATCCGGTGCTGTGGTTTGTGCCGAGGAAGGATCAACCACCTTGCTAAATATTGCAGATTGGTTCGGAAACCGTAAGATGGATTACAAGGTTGAGAATATTGGTGATAAAACAGCACGTCTACAGGCATTTTATGCAGGTAAGTGCGATGTTCTTGCAAGCGATTTTACAGCACTTCTATCGGATCGTCAGTTAGCATCCAATCCAGCTGATTACACAATTTTACCAGAAATTATTTCAAATGAGCCCTTAACCCTGGCATGCCAACCAGATCAAGAACTTGAAGCCATTCTTTTTTGGGGATTTCAGGTAATGCTCACAGCAGAACAGTACGGGGTAACATCACAAAATATTGACGCCATAATCAAAGATATCGACAAACAGCCCAAGGCAGTGAGACGTCTCTTTGGAGAAAAAGGTGCGACCAGCGATATGGCTGAGAAATTGCAAATTCCTGCGAATTGGGCCTATAATATTATCAAGCAAGTAGGTAATTATGGTGAAGTGTATGAACGTCACCTTGGTGAAAGCACAGTATTTAAACTCGTACGTAAAGGAACACCTAACGATTTGAGTTCACGCGGTGGGTTGATGTATGCTTATCCGATACGATAATCCGCTCTCTCCTTTTACCTCGGCATGGTCCCATCATTGCTAATACCATTTGTAGAAAAACACCAGATCATTCCTTAGTGATCTGGTGTTTCCAATACCCCTCGTTTTACAAGGGTATTATTGCCATCTCGAGCCTCTTACCATTTTATATCACCTCATACTTCAGATAACTACTCCATTGCAACCCCACACCTTGTTTCTTTTCTTAAACACGCTATTCGATACAGGACAGTGCGCTTACTGATGCCGAGCTGCCTCGCTATTTACTGATGAGACTTCCCCTTGTTTTTAAGAAAAAAAAATCCAAAGCTTGATACAGTACGGGATCAATACCGTTCTTGATTAATTTCTTAGCCGACATACGCTGTTCACGGGAATCTGCCAGGGAAACTTGAGGATAGGTGCTGATTGCAAAAGTCTTATAGTTACCGTGAATACTGTAATCGAGCCTCCAGTACCTCTTGTTGGTATCGGGTAGACACGGTAAAAAATAGCGTATGTCAACGGCACATAAGGGTGTGTAGCGGGTAAGAGATAAGAACAAAAAAAGCCCGTTGAACCTAATTTTAGTAGGGTTAACGGGCTTTAACTGTGTAAAACTTGGCGGAGAAG
>CAZDJE010000208.1:0-2940 GCA_964505715.1 uncultured Desulfocapsa sp.
ATGGCACTGTCCAACAGGACTCTTTTGGGGTTTGCGGATAAATATGTTCAATAGTGTCTTCTTTTTTTCGTTTAGTGAAATCGACCCAAGCTACCTTTTTATTGCCATTTGCTTTTTCTTGAAGATGAAGTTCGTACTCATATAGAAAATAGCGCAGACCATTCCATGTGTAATATCCTTGATTTTTCTTGAATTGATCAGTTAAATATTGTTGAAATTTAGACAAGTCAAACCAGCCATAATACGTGTAATCGTCTCCCTCACCTTCCTCTCCATATGCCATCCATTCAATATCTTCTATGACCGCATCAATATCTAAATCATCTTTTTCAAAATAATAGGAGTTCGCTAATCTGTAAAAATGACTATTTTTAGTGTTTGAGGGTCGCTGGGATAATCGGAAGATTAAAAAAATAAAACTTTCAGCAGATTTAAGCAATTCTAACACCTTATCTTCTTCACATTTTATCATTCCTGCCATAAGTAAAGGAGGGAAAGCACTCATGCCTAGTCTGTTTAATTTTTGCATCCATTCTATCGTTTCTTCTTCATAGTCAGAGAACTCAGGATTAAACAAATAGAACCAAGACTTCACAGCCTTAGAAAGGCTATCAATATAACTTTTCATATCAGATAATGAGAGATTCTCGTTGAGAATATTCTTCGGTGTAAACTTTTTGTTTAGTAAAAATTTGGCATACGAAGCAGATTCTCTCCTGTTGTATTGAAAATACATTATCCAGTGATTTTTTAAAAAATCGTCATCATCTAATGGATTCTTTTTGTTTTTGCCGAGATATTCGTAAATTGTTTTCCATGTTTCATTTATGTCTTTTCGTAAACGTTCTCTTGTAGATTTTTCATCTTCCAACATTGTTGTAAGGTATATTAATCTATTTTTTAATAGTTCAAGTTTTGATAAGCGCTTGCCCCTATTGTTCATAGTTTCAAAAGTAACATATACATCAAGTTCATCGTCAATCTCGTATAAATTAAATTTGAATTTATTTACAACTTTTTTGAATATTCCTTCTAATTCTTTTTTCTCAAGTTCTCTTAACTTTTCTAAAAAGAACTTTTTTGCAAATTTTAGATTCGCTGTATATAAAGTTTGTTCTGGAACTTTATCTGCTGTCGATGATTCTTGGCCTAAAATTTTTGTTTTAAAATACTCATCGCTTGGATTATCCTTCTCATAGCCAAATATGTATGATTTATATTCTTCTCCGAATTGTCTATATAGAAATCTTGAGACCCATGAGTCTTTTGTTTTGAAGTTTATACCTTCATTTTCTGAGAACTGATTAAGTATTTGATCTACAAGGATTATTGATGTTGTTAAACGTTGTTGTCCATCTATTACATAGTATGCTGTTAATCCACTCTCAAGTAACCATAAATCATCTTGCCATTTCTCAATTTTTTCGATTTCATTCATAGACACAGGATCAACGGTCAAAAGACCTGTGTAATGAATTTTATCTTCTTTTAAGTTTGTTAAATCTTCCCAAAAGTCATCTAATTGCGGTTTCTGCCAAGAATATCCTCGTTGAAAATCTGGTATACGAAAAATTCTTTCATTAAATATTTCAGTCAATGATTGTAATTTGTTATTTGACATTTTTTTACTCTTAGATTGGTATTAATTTTATTATTATTTTAACATAACAGTGCATTAGGCAAATCGGACCAATATATCAACAGACAGTATCTGTCTTTTTCAATCCTCAGATTTCATTCGCCAATCTCAACCAGTTATGCAAAACATTTAGGTTTATATTATTCCGGCTCCTTGTCACAAATACTTCTCCATTAAGTCAATCACATCTGGAATATTTTCAACAGTAATTTGGAATAAATAATCAGAAGGGAGCAGGTGGCAATGTTAAACATTTAAGAGAAACTGTAATTTAAGACTATTGCGAATAAGGCCAGATTGGATAGTTCGGGTTGAGGGGAATATTTTTTATTTTTGGAATCAAGGTATCAAGTGAGCAATGTGCAGTAAGAATCTCCTATCCGTAGAGGTATTAGCGATTAGGACTTGCAGGTCAACTGCTTCTCGTCAAATAACGTAGAGAATTCGTGTTCAGTACAAATCTAACCCTATCGCAGAGAACGCAACTTGAGAAAAATTACTACTTTATTGAGATTCGTACTGACAATCCACCCAACAAACACGATGGCATTTTTGCATCCAAGCGTATGCGTTTATTAGATTTTCTGGGCCAAGACTTGAACAACCGAACCTTTTCCATTGTGATTAATCCCTTCAACGACGTTTCTTATTAGTTCCTTCCCATGAATAAATTCGAGGCCGTCTAATTCTTTTCTGAGTGTTGTTAACTCCATCATAAATTCAGCAGATGGTGGCCCTCCTGTTCCAAATTCTAGCTGCTTTGGCGTATAGGCCTCCAACAAAAAAGTCCCACCTTTTTTTAGCCCAAAAACAACGCCTCTATGCACTCTTCTTCTTAGGTCGGGGGGCAAATGACATGAAATGGAGATGATACTGTCCCAAACATTTTCTTCTATTGTGTATTCTGCCAAGTCTGTAGGGATTGTTTCGATAGTAACTCCATACTCCTGGGCAAGTTTTTCCGCTTTTGTCAGGCCTACTCTCGAAGAGTCAACAGCAGTTGCGGAAAATCCTAGCCTAGCCAGATGAACGGCGTTACGTCCCTCTCCTTCAGCCAAACACAAAACATTTCCCTTTTTCAAACTTCCTGTCGTCTCCAAAAGAAATTCATTGGGTGCCTTTCCGTATACATACTCGTCAACAGAATATTCTTCATCCCACATAAATGTTTCCTCACTTTATTGAAAATCTAACGATTGGTATAATCGGCTACCGGAAAACGATTAACCAAAGAAATAGACATACGGTTTTTGTTTTGGAACACCCACATAAATTTGTCTGGTTTATTCCCTTGTTAGTTT
>CAZDJE010000209.1:0-2921 GCA_964505715.1 uncultured Desulfocapsa sp.
GGAAGCGGTTAAAAAAAGGACATGCAACTTTCTAACCGGACACTACTGAAAAAATGTATACTAAGCTCTCCAGGTACTATTTGGCTATTTTCTGTTCGTTTTTCTTTCTTCTGACAGGCGCTGCTCAAGCAGCCACCCCATCTGGAGAAACAGGATCTTACTCTATTCAGAGTATTGAATCGGACCTACAGGGCAACAGCCTGCTTCTAGTGTTAAAAGGTGACAGTGCCCCCGCATACACCATGTATGAGCTGTTCTCTCCTGCTCGTCTGGTTTTGGACATTGCAGAAGTAACACTCAGTGAATCCATAGATCTGAATGCGATTCTCCCTGAAAATAACTTTGCAACTCTTAAAATTGAAACGCTCAAGGATAAGAGTCCAACAATTACTCGATTTGAGATCACTCTGGCAGAAAGCCATAGCTATCAAATTGATCGGGTAGAAAACGACCTTTCCATTCGTCTTTTTCCACAGGAAAGCACTAACGTAAAAGCTCCTCCTGTAGTGAAGGCTGCAGATCAAGAAACGGTTCCATTATTACATGATATCGTTGTTCGGAAAAATGGTACACAGACAGAGATTCTCTTTCTGGCTGATACCCCGATTGAAGACTATCGACAGGACACCGTCACAGAACGCGACGGCCTTGCTGATTCCATGTTTATTGATATTAACAATATCAATGGATCTGAATTAGTACGGGAAAAAGCCATCGGAACAAGCCTTGCCAAAATTCGTGTCGCAACTCGAGGTTCCGGAGTTCGAATAGTATTTGATGCAGCATCTGAAGAACTTTTCTCCTCCGAAGTTAAAACAGTGCCCCAGGGACTCCTAGTAATCATTAATGAACCAGCTCCAGCCCAAAAAGTAGCCAAAAAAGAACAGAAGGAAGCAGACGTTGTGGCCCCTGTTGCTTCCGACCCAACTCTTGATGCTCTTATCGATTCCTCAGAGGCAGCATTAACAAAGCGAACCCAGCCAGGTGAAGAGACAGTCACTGCTGCAGAAGCCATGCAGGATTCCTTCGAGTTCTCAGGATATAAATCAACACGCATCAGTGTGGATTTCTACAAAATTGACCTACACAATGTCTTTAGACTATTTCGTCAGATCAGTGGAATCAATCTTATCGTTGACGAGTCTGTAAGCGGCTCTCTGACACTTGCATTGAACGATGTTCCCTGGGATTTTGCCCTCGACATTATTCTCAACTTAAAGAACCTGAAAAAAGAAGAACGCCATAACACCGTTGTTATTTATCCAGCCAAAAAAGAATTTTCCTGGCCTGAAAGGGCATCGGAGAACCTTTCCTTTGAGGCTGACGTTGAAGTTATTCAGCAGGAAGCCCTTATTATTCAGCGATCAACCAATCAGTCTGCAGAAGTTATGCAGGCTAAAGAGTTACTTCGCAGGGCAACAATTGAACAAAAAAATGACGATATAGAAGATGCTGCAGAATTCTACGAACAAGCATTTAAACTGTGGCCTACAAATGCAAAAATTCCCAATAAACTTGCCGCACTCTACCTGGTAGACTTGAGAATGAATGCAAAAGCCGCTCATTTTGCAAAAGAGACTCTCAAAATTGATCCAGACAATTACCAAGCTGCCTTGTATGGAGCCATTGCCTCGGCCAATATGGATCAGATTCCTACAGCCATGGAATACTTCGCCCAAAGTATCAGCGGCACCCCGCCGATGAAAGAAGCGCTTATTAGCTATGCCGCCTTTAGCGAGAAAAAGGGACAACCGGAAGCAGCGCTTAAACTCCTCAACAAATATTCTGATACATATAGCGATAGCGTGGACACCATGATCTCGAAGGCCAGACTTTATGATGTCATGGGGCAGCCACAAAAAGCAACGGAACAGTATAAGGCCTTACTCTATTCTGGATATCAGTTGGTTCCAGGGCTTAAAAAATACATTCGCGGCCGATTAACAATGAAGAGCAATCAGATCGTTCAATAAACACCAAAGAACCAAATAGATATGAGAAAAAAATTATCTTTTAAAGTGCCCAAGGGGTTTTCCATGAAGCGTCAAACACCAGCGGTGCAGCTTAGCTGCCTTCTTATTCTTTCCTTCTTTCTTAGCTCCTGTGTACCCGACAAGGGTGAATCCGAGGCGAACCTTCCAGATGCCCCCCCGGCGGCTCCTGTTGAATATGTTGAGAAAGAAGCTCAGCTCCCAGTACAATATCAGAATCCATCGTACATGGTTGACACCTCAAATAGCGAGGATCTTGATGAAGTTGTTGCCGATGTTGCCCTGAAAGTCGGTGCATCTATTCGTTCAACCCAGGGGCCTCAACCTCTCTGGGATATCCTGAAACGATTGGCTGCCCTGAAAAAAATGAGTGTCTCATGGGCAAGTGATGTTGACAAGGACGTCCTTGTTGATGTTGATATCAGCGCAAAGGATGACTTTTATAAAGCAATAAACAACCTTCTTCGCCAGGTAGATTATTACCATGAAATGGAAGGCTCAACTATTGTAGTCCACTACAAAGAAACCAGGCAATTTCATATTGCCATGCCATTCTTAAAACAAACATACAAAACGAACGTCGGTGGAGATGTTTTGGGTGGTAATGGGGAATTAGGTAATACAAATATTTCAGGAGAAATTTCATTATCATCTGAAGGCGTTGCACTCAATAATACCAGTGATGGTAAACCTGGCGACATTACATTTGATACTTGGTATAGCATTGAGAATAATCTCAATGCTATTCTAAACATATGGACAACGAATGAAGTGGAAGCTGAAAAATCACAGGGAAACACCAAAACAGATTTTAACCATAAAAACAGTGTAAATAAAGATGAAAGAGATTTTCAAACAGACTCAAAAGATAATACAAACACTCTAAGTGCTACATTTAGAAGATCAGCTGCTAAAAATACATATTTTATA
>CAZDJE010000210.1:0-2918 GCA_964505715.1 uncultured Desulfocapsa sp.
ATCTACTTATCTATTATGCCGGACATGGTTACCTTGATGAAGAGACCAATGAAGGGTACTGGCTTCCTGTTGACAGCGAAAAAGATAACCCTGCCAATTGGTTGTCCAATAGTACTATCACAAACATTTTAAAATCAATGGAAGCCAAACATGTGATGATAGTGTCAGATAGTTGTTACTCTGGCACCTTAACCCGAAGTATTCAGGTGAAACTGAATAAACCAAATTATATCCAGAGAATGGTACAAAAAAGAGCTCGAACCGTTCTTGCTTCTGGTGGTTTAGAACCGGTACTTGATACTGGCGGAGATGAGAATCATTCCATTTTTGCCACAGCTTTTATCAACGCCCTGGAAGAAAACAATTCTCCATATGTTGCAACAAATCATCTCTTTGTTAAAATAAAAAGGGCTGTTGTTGTGAACTCTGACCAAACCCCAGAATATTCGGATGTCCGGAAAGCTGGTCATAAAGGTGGAGATTTCATTTTCAAAAGAAGCGATTAAGACATCCACCAAAAAAAAAATTCGCATAGCACCACCGGCTATCTACACCTACCCTTTATATCTCTGCACGAACCCGAAAAGACAAATTATAAAAGTGATACAACCTGCGGACGACACATAAGCGACCGGGGACAACTCATCTGAAGTATTGAAATGGCCCCCAAGTCGAACAACTTCCTACCTATCGTGCCGGGCTGGAATTATATCGTCAGATTGTATAAGCAAAAAAAAGGAAATTCTGGATGGAACATGGACATTCCCAAATCCGCAGGCTATTAAGTAAAATGCTCAGACGTTCAATCGCTTTATTATTTCTTCGGTAAATTTTTCTCCTCATTTACGTACCGGGAGATTAAGCCCTAGAAGCCTAACACCATAAATACTCATAGTTTGTTTGATGGTACTAGAACTATCAGGTTCTAGTACAGGAGCGTAATAATGAAAATTTCGTTTGATAAATTTGTTCTGATCTTTGCTCTGGTCTTTGCATTTAACACAGGATATGCGGCCGAGAACGCAGAAAAAGCTGAAGAGGCGGTCACTAGCAAGCCTCTAACACTGACAGAGACATACACCCTGACCAACACACTGCCTAAAGAATTACTCGATTTACATAAGCAGCTTGATAGTCTGGCCGATACAAACGTTATATTTACAAAAATCCAAAAGCTCAGTTCAAGAGTTGAGGAGCTGGAATGGGAAACTACTACGGCGGGCACTAACCCCAATATCAACTCCCATGATCTCTTATCTCTTGATGCGAAACTGGCGAAAATAAATGTACTCATTTCCAAACTGAACAGGCGAATTGAATCAAATATCCATATCCTGGAAATTTTATCTAACGAATGGCTTGCAAATGAGGTGCAATTAAAAAATATTTTAGTGCAAACCAATGTACAACCCAACTTGCCTGATTCTCTCCCTACGACTGACTCCCTTAGCCAAACAATTGAAAAAGCTCAACAATTAATTGAAAAGCAAATTCACCCAACGTTACTAGCAGGGAGAAAAATAGGGGGAATTCAGGCGAAGGTCTACATACTTGATGATGCAGTGAGTGATCTTCTTCAAGACATGAATGATTTTGGTTTTCAGCAGAATTCACCTTCTTTGATTTCAGCTGGATTTTATAGCCGTTTCGATCATAATATTCTGGAGCAAAGTTGGGAAAACATTCGATTGTTCTGTTCCTATCATGAAAGATATTTGAAAAATAATTTCAAAGGTGTCTTGATATACTTGGCAGGCATTGCACTTGTTGCATTTTTAACCCGGATGAGCAAACCACTAGTGAAAGCATCCTATCGCTGCTACCAGTTCACAGATAAACCGTTAGCTACAGGGATTTTTATTGTCAGTACCATCTTTGTGCTCATTGCATCACTCCATCCAGATATTTTTTTACCTCCTAATTGGGTAGTTTTCCTGCAAATCCCAATGATACTCGCAGCAGTAGTTCTTACCAGATATGTATATAAAACAGCTTCCTGGTACAGAACAATCATCTCTTTTTTAATTTTCAGTCTAACGGTGACGATGTTTCTCCACGCAATTAACTTGCCTCAACCACTCGTTCATATTTGCGTATTGGGATCGTCTTTTGTATGTCTCACATATTCACTTCGCATGTTCTTCAGCAGAAAGAAGATTCAATCAAAACAAACAAATATCACATTTAAGCTTTTCTTTTTTATGTTTCCACTTGTCGTCTTCTTTGCTGGAGTAGGAGGATATGAGCAGGTGGCTCTTTTGATTTTCGACAGAGTATTGAGCATAATAAGCATCACTCTCATAGTATGGCTGATACAAAAGATCTTATCCGGTTTGCTTGAGCTGATATTGTCCAGTATTCCTGTTTCGATAATTCGACAAAATGCTGCTAATATCGTCTCCGATATTGCACCTGCAATTATTCTAATACATTCCATTTTATGGTTGTTTCTAATTCTTAATTATCTTTCTGTATTTCCAACTCTTGGTGAGACATTATCGGCTTTAGTCTCTATAGAATTTTCTCTTTTTTCACATACAATTACGCCTAACTCAATTTTAGTCATAATTTTTACAATTTACGCCACTTCTCTCACTTCTCGAGGGATAAATGCATTTCTTATCCAGGAAATGCTGCCACGCTACCGTGTTACTCGGGGCGTACAGGAATCGATCACAAGACTTGTACACTACTCCATAGTTATCATCGGCTTTTTGGTTCTTTTGAAACTCCTTGGATTTAAATTGGGTGATATTGCACTTATAGGAGGTGCGCTAGGTGTTGGTATTGGTTTCGGTCTGAAAGAAATTGTTAACAATTTTGTAAGCGGCTTGATTCTCCTTTTTGAACGGCCGGTTAAAGTTGGCGATATAATTGTGGTTGGTCAGGATATGGGGGAAGTAACTGCCCTCGGTTTG
>CAZDJE010000211.1:0-2842 GCA_964505715.1 uncultured Desulfocapsa sp.
ATAAACCCCAATCGCCCAGACCTTATTGGCCAGAAAATCTCCGATAGCTATACGGACGCAAAAGGGAAAATGTTCCGTAAAGAAATGCTTCAAGGTATCCGTGACAAGGGAGAAGCCTATGTGACCTATTGGTATAAAAAACCAGGTGCAGAAACACTGACGGCTAAACTTAGTTATTTTAAGTATTATCCGGAATGGAACTGGGTAGTCGCAAAAGGGACCTATCTTGACCACTGGGGCAGACATGTTGGTTTAATGCAGGATGGGTTACGGCAGGAGATAAAGGACACTGTTCGTTATCTTGTCTATTTTTCCATTATAACCTGCGTACTTTTTCTGGGTATTGGATACCTTTTTTCCAAAGGTATCCATAATATTTTTGCCAGATATAAAAAAATCCAGCAAGGGCAACAAGACAAACTAGCACAAGCTAATGCGACCCTAAATATTCAAGCAACAACCGATTCTTTAACTAAATTATACAATAGGGGCTATTTCAACAAACATAGTGAAAATGAAATTGCACGTTCCGAGCGTTATCAGTCGAATCTCTCCCTTATTATCTTTGATATTGATAATTTCAAGCATATAAACGATACCTTCGGGCATCTCGCCGGAGATGATATTCTCAAAGACTTGTCGCGCCTGTGCCAAACAACAATTCGGCCTTCTGATATACTTGCCAGGTGGGGAGGAGAGGAATTTGTCATTCTTATTCCCGAAAATGACAAAAAAGAAGCCACTTTTGTCGCGGATAAACTTCGAAAGAGTATTGAAGGACACTCTTTTTCAATCGAACACCAAGTGACCTGTAGTTTTGGAATAACACAACATATTGCAGGAGAAGAATTAGATGATGTAATCAACAGAGCCGACAAGGCACTCTATGTGGCTAAACATGGAGGCAAAAACAAGGCGATTTGTCTCTAAGATCATATTTCACCAAAATAGGTATACTGTGGCGTCATTGCTGATGACAAACAGGCTTCCTCCAAAAGACGTGCAACATCAAATAGGTCATTCAACCATTACAATGACCATGGATTTATATGCACATTATATTCAGAAAGAAGGTACAATTACCGGAATCCTATACACCGCTGTTGCTGATGTAAATTAAAGTGTCAAACGTAAGGATCTCATACTTGGCCAGAACAGCAGCAACCAACCACATGTTATTGCGTAACTAAAAGGAAGAACATGCAAAACTTCGTCTTTCATAACCCTACCAAGGTACTCTTTGGTAAGAACACCGTCCCCGCCATTGGTAATGAAACCCTTCTCTTTGGAGACAACGTTCTCCTTGTTTTCGGCTCTGGATCGATCAAAAAGAACGGTCTTTACGACCGGGTTACCCAATCTCTTCAGAAAGCAGGGGCCACGATCACCGAACATGGCGGCGTTCAGTCAAACCCGATTCTTTCCCATGTCCACGCGGGCATTCAATTGGCAAAAGAGAACAAGTGCAATGTGGTTTGTGCGGTGGGCGGAGGCTCTGTTATTGATGAAGCCAAGGCAATTTGTGCAGGGGCCACGGTTCAGCACGATGTATGGAAATTCTTCACTGGTAAAAAAAGCGTCAAATCACCTCTTCCCCTAACCACCGTTCTCACACTCGCCGCATCGGCATCCGAAATGAACTCCGGGATGGTTATCACAAACGATTCGACTACACAGAAATTTGGATTTGCCAATAAACAACTCTATCCAAAAACCTCCATTCTTGATCCTAGCCTGACCTTTTCCGTCCCCGCAGATTACACAGCCTATGGTGCCGTGGATGCTATTGCCCATGTGCTTGAATTCTATTTCACCACGGAGGACCCCCTCACCCCGGTACAGGATAGAATTATGGAGGGACTAGTGATGAATAGCATGGAAAGTTGCAACAGAGTGTTGCAAAAGCTCGATGATTATCACGCAAGGGCAGATCTTATGTGGACGGCAACACTTGCTCTGAATGGTTTAACAGGTTCCGGGCTTGGCAAGGTCGGTTTTCCCATGCATATGATAGAGCATTCACTATCAGCATTTTATAACGTCCCCCATGGTGCAGGACTCTCTGCTGTTATCCCGGGATGGATGCGCTATCATGCAGCACAGCAACCGGACCGATATGCTCAGTTTGCCTGCCGGGTATTCGATATCTGTGAAGGTGACACTCTGGAAAGAGCAGAGAAAGGTATCGAGGCACTTGAAACATGGTTCCAAAGCGTTCACTCTCCCACCACCATCACAGCACTCAATATCCCTGAATCAGATATTCCAAAAATTGCAAAAAATGCAATAGCACTGGCTAAAGTCTGGCGAATGAAAAATTACGACGAGGCTAAAGTCGAAGCTATCCTGAAAAAGTGTCTGTAAAAGTCTTTAAGGTGTCCTTAGCCATCAATAATGATTAGCAGCTATCCGCTCAAACATTTTCACAAGACCGGCACTCAAGGTATAGAGAGATTTTACGTGCAGGTTTGTCGCGCAACATTTATCAAAAAAGATATTCAACTCCGACTCAAGATCTCCATCGACTGCCTGGTAACAAATCAGAATAGGGATATGTGGAAACGGCAGAAGGACAAGTGAAATATCAGCATCAAAACCCGCCACCTCTTTTCCTAAAAACAGATCCACAATATCAGTAAGAAGCTCAGGATGGTTATCGGCGAGCTGTCGCAGTGGCATCTCACAACGGCTTCGAAAGAGGCCACGCCATTCGATCCCTCCCTTTATCTCCCGAAATGAAATCCATTCCCCCAACACCTGTTCATGATCATCACAACAGATATATGAGAGTAGGGGCGCCTCAACCCATGGAATAATATGACACTCGGAACGTACGACACCT
>CAZDJE010000212.1:0-2835 GCA_964505715.1 uncultured Desulfocapsa sp.
TTAATGTTTCCCTTGGCATCTTTAATAGGAGAACCGGTGTATTTAATGGGAACAATAACCCCTTCTGCCGGTCGTGCGATGGTCTGGTCCATAATAACGGAGTCTGTTTTCATGGCACGGTCGCAGGCACATTTCTCGGTTTGGCAGTGCGGTGTTTTAAAGAGATCAAAGCACTTTTTACCAACGGTTTCATCCGGGGTCATGCCAACAACAGCGGCACCAGCCGGATTCATAAATGTCACATTGAATTCAGTATCAATAGACATGATTGGTGTGGGGATGGTGTTGAGATTATTAATTTTTTCATCGGCAGCTTGCTTTTGAGCCGCTTCTTCGGTGACATCGAGAATATATTCCAGTGCTCCCTTGATATTTCCTTTTGCATCCTTGATAGGAGATCCGGTGTATTTAATCGGAACAATAACACCTTCAGCAGGCCGCGCAATAGTATGCTCGGTGACTACTGAATCTGTTTTCATGGCACGATCGCAGGCACATTTCTCGGTTTGACAGTGCGGTGTTTTAAAGAGATCAAAGCATTTTTTACCAACGGCTTCATCCGGGGTCAGGCCTGCAACGGAGGCACCAGCCGGATTCATAAATGTCACATTGAATTCAGTATCAATAGACATGATTGGTGTGGGGATGGTGTTGAGATTATTGATTTTTTCATCGGCAGCTTGTTTTTGAGCTGCTTCTTCGGTGACATCGAGAATATATTCCAGTGCTCCCTTGATATTTCCCTTGGCATCCTTGATTGGAGATCCGGTGTATTTAATAGGAACAATAACGCCTTCTGCAGGTCGGGCGATGGTCTGGTCCATAATAACGGAGTCTGTCTTCATGGCGCGGTCACAGGCACATTTCTCGGTTTGGCAGTGTGGTGTTTTAAAGAGGTCAAAGCATTTTTTGCCAACGGTCTCATCCGGGGTCATGCCAACAACAGCGGCACCGGCCGGATTCATGAATGTCACATTGAATTCTGTATCAATAGACATGATTGGAGTGGGGATGGTGTTTAGATTATTGATTTTTTCATCGGCAGCTTGTTTTTGAGCTGCTTCTTCGGTGACATCGAGAATATATTCCAGTGCTCCCTTGATATTTCCCTTGGCATCCTTGATTGGAGATCCGGTATATTTAATGGGAACAATGACGCCTTCTGCGGGGCGGGCGATGGTCTGGTCCATAATAACGGAGTCTGTCTTCATGGCGCGATCGCAGGCACATTTCTCGGTTTGGCAATGCGGTGTTTTAAAGAGATCAAAGCATTTTTTGCCAATGGTCTCATCCGGGGTCATGCCAACAACAGCGGCACCAGCGGGATTCATGAATGTCACATTGAATTCTGTATCAATAGACATGATTGGTGTGGGGATTGTGTTGAGATTATTGATTTTTTCATCGGCAGCTTGTTTTTGAGCTGCTTCTTCGGTGACATCAACAATATATTCCAGTGCTCCCTTGATATTTCCCTTGGCATCCTTGATCGGAGCACCGGTGTATTTAATGGGAATAATGACGCCGTCGGCGGGCCGTGCAATGGTCTGTTCCGAGATAACAGAATCTGTTTTCATTGCCCGGGCACAGGCGCATTTTTCAGTTTTGCAATGGGGTGTCTTAAAGAGATCGTAACACTTTGTATTAACCACCTCATCGGGAGTCTTTCCGGCTACAGCAGCCCCTGCCGGATTTATAAAAGTGATAGTAAACTGTGTGTCAATTTCCATGATGGGCGTGGGAATAACATTCAGATCCGTCTCCATCTGCCTGAGCCTTGCGTGCATCTCCTTAACCGTGGTGATATTTGACATGGAGACAAGGGTCCCTTTTTGTGCAGGCATTGGAGTCGCTTTTGAGTGATACCAGTTGGCGACACTTCCACTATTTGTATAGAGTACCTCACCTTCGGCAGTCTTTTTAATGCGCTTTGATTTTACGATGGGACAGTTCTTTGTGCCACAGAGCTGGGAAGGGCAAGCCTCTTCACAGGTCATTTTATTGACAACCATGTTGGCCTTGAGGCCGAACTCCTGAAGGAAGGCATCATTCGCCCAGGTGATTGTCATATCATCATTGACGAGGTAACTTGGATTTGTTAGCAGTTCAAAACCTGTTGTGTCAATTTTTGCCTGTGTTGCTGTTGCAGTGGCCATCACTTCTCTCCCTGTTGAGACTCAGTTAACGAATCTGTGGTTTCTTTAGTTATATTTTTATCTGTTTTTAGTGGCGTAGCCGGGATGTCCTGCCTGAGATGGTTACGTATTAAATTTTGGGTGTTAACTACCAGGACATGTTCTTTAACCCCTATCTCACCGACAAACTCAATCAGATGATCAAGAGTATCTTTTCTTGGTTGCAGTTGTGGATTCAGCGATGGGGTAAGATGAAACTGTTCCTGCTTATAGATGGTTATAATTGTATCTACCTGTAGAGCAATCGTGCGGTTTTCATACCGGCAAATGATCAGTCTGGAGCTATTTTCCGTGTCAGTGCGCTCAGGGTATCCGTAAAAATTGCGTAGGTTGACCACCGGAATGATAGCACCGCGCAGATTGATCACTTCGGCGTCAAAACCAGATGCTGATGGAATAGCAAGCAGTTCATTGGGTTCAAGAATCTCCTGTACATCTTTTAATTCGATGGCAAAATTCTTGCTGATAGAAAAAACAAGGTAGCAGTTTTCGGTGATCAGGTGCCTGGCTTCAGCCAGAACTGCTTCTTTCTCCTCTTCTTCTTCAGGTTTAATACGGGCCATGGATTCCAGTCGATCTATCTGGGAGGCTATGAGATTGGCCACATCGAGCAGCATTATGTTGCGATCGGCCTGTGGTT
>CAZDJE010000213.1:0-2805 GCA_964505715.1 uncultured Desulfocapsa sp.
CAGTTATGAAACAATTCAATATTTTTCAAGTAGCAGTGCTGTCGATGGTTTTCTGCAGCCTTTTTATAACAGATGTATTTGCAGGAAAAGTTAAAACAAGCGAGCACTATGTGGGGCGAATAGAAAAAGCCACCCAGCCAATCGTTCAGCAACTTGAAGAGATTCAAGTCTTTATACAGTCGATGAATAAGACAGGATCGTTTATCAAAAGTGATTTCTGGGGTAACAAACCAGTCTGGTATCTTGATAGCAGGATGAAAACACCTAAGATTACAACAGATTATCCTTTCAGTGAGCAGTTGATTAAACATTATGGACCGTGGAAAAAAAATGCAGCTTATGCCGTAAGAAATATCAATGGTATCATTCTCACACCTTATGAAAGGCCAAGAAAAAGAGTTGATAATAGATGGTCTGAATCATTGTCCATGAAGTTTAAAATGTTCGGGGGCTATGGTGATGGGAGGAACTTACACAAATGGATGCTGATAGAATTTACAAAGGCAGGAGTCCCAAAAGACAAACTGGAACAGGCCTGGGAAGTATTTACCACTAAAATTCAACCTGCATTTGAGATTGTTCATGACAAGGTGTTTAGCCGGTTTGACACCTTGTTTACAGGTGCAACGGTTAACGGGGATTACGGCACATATATGGCTATTGGACAGTATCTTGAAAAGAAAGGACAATTAAATGTGCAAGATTTCCTTTCTCCGGTAAATCACAAAAATATCTTCACTGAAAACATTTTTGAACAAGCCGGTTTCCCAATGAAAATCACATCCTTTCACGAAGCATATACGGCAACCGCAGGTAAAAGAGCGAAAAAGATATCATTAAACGATTTTTACGTCATGCTGGACGGATTCTGGTTTTCAATAGAAGCCAGGGCTCAATATTTTATTGTTGCACGTAATCTGGATAAGAGTCAACGATTCAATCAGTTGAGAAAATTGAAGGGGATGCTCGATGGCAAAGTGGAGAATGATTCTGCAGTAAAAAGTATGGAAGGTCAATATACGGTCTATGAAGATGCAACTCTCGGAGGAAAGTATAAAGGGCGACTTGCTGTTAATTTTGAATCTGGAAATGGGTATTGGCAATTACCTGTTGTGGCGGGTCACGCGGATGTCAAATTAATGGCCAAAGCCCTAAAAGAAAAATCATCCCTAATGCAGAAAATCATTAAAGAATATCATACCCTTTGTGTAAAAGAAACCATCCAGCAGTTTGTTCAAAAAGGAGCGGTAACGGATGATTTTTAGAATCTTCTTTGTTTTATTGTTCCTTTTCCCAGCGTATGCTTACGCGGAACTATCTTACGAAGTAATGCCTGGTAGTTACACCATAGATGCTACCGTTCTTGATAAAGAGGAAGATTACCCGGTAAGCATTTCATTTGTTATTGATGATATAGGCAAACTCTTTGCAGGACGCATTGAATATCCAACATATGGATGTAAAGCGAAGATCATTGAAACGAAACAACAGGGGAATCGACTTGTTGTTTCTGAAGAGATGGAGCCTGGTTTTGATACATGTATGGCAGCGAAGTATCATTTTCAGATTAACAATAAAAGAATGTTCTCCCCTTCTAAAAGCGATTATTTCGCACTATTGACGTTTGATGAAGGGCAGCAGTTGAATATGACTATCGAAAAATATTCATTCAGCCCAGCTCCATTTGCAAACATGAGGATACATCTTAGGGCAAAAAAGTTTGACGAGACATTACAGACAACAGACTCAGAATTAGTAAGAAAAATCATCAAACAGTTGCGTACTAAAACAATAGTTATTCGGGCAAAACAGTCATTACGTCAGCTCGTGGCACTGGAAAATGATACATTTGATAAAATCCGTAACACATCAAGCATTGTCGCTTTTGAAGAATATCTCAGCATGTTCCCTGGTTCTACAAAGACTCAGGAAGCTAAGGGGACTCTCACTCGTTTAAAAACGGAGCGGCAAATCATTGCCTATAGAAAAATGGCAACTCCGAAAAGTTTTTATAATGCGTATGTCTTATCTCAGGAAGATGTGGATGTAGTATCGGCAATACTGTCGTTCCCTACTATTGACTCGCTTGACGGTTTTATTGCCGACAAACCTTTGCTCAAATCTCATCCGCTTGTCAAAAACAGATTAGCGCTTTGGTATCGTCAGCTCAACTCTTTTGAAGGGTCTATTCAGGCCCATCGCTTATTAGGGCTGAAGTCTGATCTCAATGATGCATATCAAGCTATTTTTTCTTCGTCCGCACCGGTGAAGGTCAAAGACGAGTCCATAGACTATTTTTACAGTAAGACAGTGTTTTCAATAAATGATCTGAACAAATTTATAACAGTTCTTCAAAAAACAAAAGAAACCTACAAGGATAAATATTATAAAAAACTCATGACAGTAAAAGGATTTGGCGATGATCTGACTCTTCATTCCTTTTTCTCTTCAAAAGAATATAAGCTGGTTCTTCAACACTACACACCAGAGCTCAAAATGGACATTGATGAGAAGGATGTTAAAATTCTTATGACGTATCCCAAGAAAAACATAGCTCTTGCCTTAACTCCCAGTTGTAAATATTACGGACAATCCTCAAGGGTGGTGGATACAGGCTGGTTTGAGTCTATATTTAGCCAGGCCAGTGAGAAAAGAGTCTATTTTACTGTTGATGACTGTTCCATAAAGCCATCTGATCTAAAAACCATGAGAGCCATGGAAAAGAAACTTTCTGGTCACATTTCTTCTGTTCCCCCTGTGTCAGAATAGTTGTCGCCTCTTCTTGAAGAGTTGTGTGTGAGTTGG
>CAZDJE010000214.1:0-2774 GCA_964505715.1 uncultured Desulfocapsa sp.
GGGTAAGTAATAAATCAAAAGGATTCTACCTGGAAAAACTGTATAGAGGAGTTTTGAAATCCAAATTGAGACAAGACCTAATTTTGTGTATTTACTTGACAGGAGAAGTAGAAGTCTGATAAACAACAGCGAAGTCAGTAAGTGCTTACTTACCTCGGGACTGACCGTTGAATGATACTGTAACTAATACCCTGAAGCAAAATACATACACATCATGAAAGAAATAACATTACCAGCCGCATCAGTGGCAGAGACAAAAAAACTTCACTGGGGCCCGGTTTTATCAGCAGTTATTCTCACGGCAGGCATGTTGATTGTTGTGCAGATTATGACCAAACGACCGATGCTGATGGTGGATCGATATTTTCCCGGAATGGGTTGGATTGAAATTATCGCCCTATCGCTCTATGCAGGTTTTTTAACCCCCAAAATTCTTAACCCCAAAACATCTATTCGCTGGAGAACAATTCTGTGGCTTACTTTTTCAGTTATTTTTTTCAGCCAATTAACCCTCGGTATTTTAGGACTTGAAAGTTTTTTAATGACCGGCAAACTGCATCTTCCCATTCCTGCCCTGATTCTTGCTGGCCCTATCTACAGAGGGGATAATTTTTTCATGCCAATTCTCTTTGGCAGTACCTTGCTTTTTATCGGTCCCGCCTGGTGCAGTTATTTCTGCTACATCGGCGGTTGGGATTTCTTGGCCAGCCAGCAAGTGAAACGTCCACAGCCCATGCCGAAATGGCGTCAACCCCTGCGTGTTTTCATTTTGATTCTGGTTATCGCCGCGGCCTATCTCTTGAAGGTAAGTGAAGTCCCTGTTTCACTTGTGACCCGGTTAGCAGCTCTTTTTGGATTGGGTGGACTGGTCGCCATAATCTTTCGTTCCCGAAAAAAGGGTGTCATGGTGCACTGCACCACCTATTGTCCCATTGGGGCAGTAGCGAATGTCTTAGGTAAAATTTCTCCTTTTCGCCTAAAAATTGACGACGACTGCACAGGGTGTCGAAAATGCTCCATGGTTTGCAGATACGATGCCCTAAAACCAGAGAATATAAAGCAGAAAGCACCAGGCTTAAGCTGTACTCTCTGTGGTGACTGTATTGGGACTTGTAAGAACAACAATATCCATTACAGCTTCCCCGGATTGTCTCACCAGATGGCCCGGACAGTCTTTATAATAATTGTTGTGAGTTTTCATGCCGTTTCCATAGGTGTTGCCAGAATTTGATAGAGTTAAAGTAAATTTATAACCTAACGATGTAACTCATCGTAATATAATTTGTAGTACAACTAGAAGAGGGTAGTTATGTCTAAAAAAATAATGATAACGTCTTTAATCGGTATCACTGTTATTTTTGTACTCACCATGATTTTTGGTTTTGGAGGATCAACAGACAGTGTCGCAAGTGAGGATAAAAGGCCGATGGAAACTGTTTTAAAAACGGCCAATATCCCAACGAATTTCAACCATGAACACCATCAGGAATTATTTGAATGTGCTGATTGTCACCACAGTAGGAATAGTGATGGCACAAAGGGACCCTACATTGAAGGTGAGGAACAAAATTGCGTTACCTGCCATAATTCAAAGGACATGGCAGACAGTATTGTAAAAGGTGAGAACAAACTCAACACCCTTGAGGGTATTGGTCATGCCAGTTGTGTCGGTTGTCACTATAAGGTTTTAAAAGAAGGTAAAGCCTCGGGGCCGACTAAAAGAGGCAATGGCAAATGCATAGCCTGCCACCCCAGCCAAAAGCAGTATTGTCCGGTTAGAAAGTGGCTGTAAATGGTAAAAAGATCGATAAATACAGAAAAACTACATTTATAAGAAAACGGATGGAGTGATTACATTGAAAAATATATACTTTATTTTCGGTGCCCTGTCAGGGGCCCTTGCCGTTGCCATGGGTGCTTATGGTGCACATGCTGGTGCACAATTTCTGTCACCAGAAGCAACGATAACTTTTAGCAAAGCAGTCCGCTATAGTATGCACCATGCCTTAGTCCTGCTTGTAGTGACCATGGCGATCAGCCAATGGCCACAGGTGAACAAATATCTGCACATTGCAGGTTCATTGTTTATATCCGGGATTATTCTATTTTCTGGAAGCCTTTATCTCCTTGCTTTAACAGGTATTAATCTGGGATATATCACCCCACTTGGAGGTGTTTGTTTTATTGGTGGCTGGCTCTGTTTGGCCATGGCAGCATGGAAAAACTCATAATACTGGAATTTCAGGAAATGAATTTTACCTGACTACTACTGGTCAATGTAACCGTGAGAAAAAATAGGGGTGCTGTTGGTACTCCTGACAAGTCCGATTTTATTTTAACATAGTAGCGCCGTGGAGATCCACAGCGGTGCCGTGCTCTATTAAGCCCATTACCTACCAGGAGAAAAAATGAACTTTTTTGATAAAATTGTTTTATTGGCCACAGGAGGCGTTGCCATATACACGATATGGTTTTTACTACAAAAACAGAAAGACAGTAAAACAGCACATGTTTCAAATTATTATTACATGACCTCATTTGCAGTATTACTTACATCAGGCTTACTCCTTATAATATTTGGCTGGAATATTTTAGGCCTTTTAGGTGGAGGAAGTATGGCAAGTAAATTTGTTTCAGTTGTGGCAACACTCATTCCATTTTCTTTGGCCGTAGGATTAGTAACTAGGTTTTACCCTGAAAAGGCTACCCTGTACCTTAACATTTTATTAGTTGGATTATTGCTCATTGTCGCCTCAAAATTCCTAGATATGCCA
>CAZDJE010000215.1:0-2712 GCA_964505715.1 uncultured Desulfocapsa sp.
TTCTTAATGTATTACAAATGTAATGCATAACGATAGGGAGATTGTAAATGAAGTCCGCAACTATACCAGCACTAAGAGTTGAACCAAAATTACGGCAGGCAGTAGAACGATCGCTGAATAGCGATGAAACGTTGTCAAGTTTTACAGAACAGGCCCTGCGCGAAGAAATCAAGCGAAGAAAAAATCAGGATGAGTTCATTGCCCGTGGTCTGGAATCCCGGGATAAAGCAAGGCAAAATGGAGAATACTACAGTACCGAGGATGTACTATCCGGTCTCGACGCCATGCTGGCCAAGGCAGAAAAAAGTTGAGCTACCAGGTCCGCTATACCAGAGAGGCCAAAGAAGATATCGAACGTCTTTACGCGTTTCTTCTTGAACGGGATATTCAGTCGGCACGTCGCGCAAAGATTGCCATAGCTAAGGCAATGAAGTTCCTTGAAGACTTTCCATTTACCTGTCGAAAGAGCTCCTCTGACAATCCCTTTCTCCGGGAAATGCTCATTCCTTTTGGCAACAGTGGGTATGTTGCACTCTTTGAAATCGAGGACAAAAAAACTGTCACCATATTGGCCATACGGCATCAGCGAGAAGAGGATTACCATTAATCATCTCACCCCTGAAGCGGAATGATTAAGATTACCGCCAGAATCCTCTCGAAATCCAGAGGGGTGACAAATTTCAATCTGATGGAAAGCCAGGACTTTAAGCGAATAGTAGTAAGATAATCATTAAGGGCTCTATTAAAATTCAAACCTTATCACTGGCTATTAACAGCAGAGAATATAAATAAAAAAAGCAGAATCAAATAAATGATCCTGCCCTTAAGAACAGAAGCTTTTCAGGAGTGATTTACTTTTTCTTTTTACGAAGTCTGGAACCAACAAGACCAGTCCCGAAGATGAGCATTGTTGCTGGTTCTGCGACTGGTGCACTGGCAACGGCATTCATTGTAATATTATGTGCTCCTGAAACCGGTCCGACCCAAGTAGCACCACTCATACCAGTACCACGCATACGGTCCGCTGTAATTGGCACCAATGTACGATAATTTGTACTCTGTATTTGCAGCCATATCAAAAGTTGTCGTGGTGGTACAGCTATACCCATCACCACCCAAAAAATTATCGTTAATAAAAACAGAATGTCCATCATCGCCACTATTCACAAAGATGACAGTCTGATCTATTGCTGATGTAATATAGGTATCAAAAACATGAACACTGTGGTCATATCCAAAGGGTCACTCCCCCTTCACTGCCCCAGGCATCATGTCCAGCAGCTGACCAAGCGCCATAAGATGCTCCGACCACATGCTTTTCAACCGTCTTAAATGCTATCATTACTCTTTAGTCATTAGCATTAGCACTGTCATACTTATAATTTTTGTCACTCGTCTGATGTACCTCAAAAGCTAGAGACATCCCTTCCATCATATCTTCTTCGGAAAATGCACATGCTTGATTGCACATGTAACAAAACCACAGTGAGTCCTGTCAGCCATATTTTATGGCACGTATTCCCTCCTTTGTATGAGAGTAAGAATGACAGAGGTCAATCTATCCAGATCAAGGGGTTTTGTGAAATACGCATCCATGCCTGCAGTGAAACAGGTTACGTCATAGCCCGGGGTACCATGTGCCGTCAGGGCTATAATGGGTATACTTCTTTTATCAAGACAACGTTCAGATTCACGAATCTGTCGCACAGCTTCCAAACCGTCCATTACCGGCATCCTGACATCTGTGAGAACCAAATCAGGCTGGGATTTTTCGAGGGCTAAGAGGAGCTCTTGGCCGTTTTCACAGAGAGTCACCAATGCCCCATTTTCCCTAAGAAAAAAAGAAATCATACGCTGATTAATAAACTCATCCTCGGCCAGAAATATTGATATTCCATCCAAGGGGGCCTTGGGGAAGGCGATTTCACCGTACAGATGCCTGTCATCCACTGCTCGAAAGTGCCGACCGTCACAGACTTCGTCTGTAATCATTTTATACTCCTTGTAAATTGGTTGCTTTTCGTTTGGGGAAAACAAGAAAACAGAATAAATCATCCCGTTCCATAGAAGATCAAATAGCTCTTTGCCTATGAACCTATTCTGTATTTTTCCCTTCACTAATCGATTCTATAATGTTTGAAGGTGTTTTCCACCCATGGATAGATTTCAAACTGAAAGTACGATTGCCAAGGGACAACACGCTGACTCGTGAGCCACTGTATTTCCAGGAACCGCTATTGACTCGCCACTGTGCACCACCTGAGACTGCAGCACTGGGAGTGATATTGACTCGTAATGAGCCTGTTTGATATACACTTATACATCCAGACATTTTTTCATCATAGCCAACCAGTGACGCTACAAAACAAAACATGTTCCACTCGGATAGCTTCCGAGGTTGGCAGTCCAAGCACCTATAGCAGAACCATCACTGATTTACCGTCTTCATGTCCAATGGGATTACTTGAGCAGGTTCCAGGTGAATTTTGGTAAAGATCAAACGTAGCAAGAAGATACGGGTTGTTACCTTCTAAGGGACATACTCCCCTTATAAGCCAACCACAAATTCTTCAGATCCAGAAACAACCCGGAATCTATTACTGTTATTATTGATAGGTTGTGTGGTCGGATTTATTAATAATCCAGAACTGACTCAATGCCAATTATCACAGCTTAATCCACCAATCTTAAAAATTTCTTAACATTAGAGAA
>CAZDJE010000216.1:0-2647 GCA_964505715.1 uncultured Desulfocapsa sp.
CATCTGGATACAATGACTTCAACTCTTCACATTCAGGAGAAATGAGGTATTCCTCTATCAAGACATTGAGATTTTGGATTTCTCTGATACTGGCTGCTCCTTTGGCAACAGTAAGTAAATCTGCCACCACAGTTGCTGCTCTTTGGCCCGAATCATGAATAGCCTCAAGCGGCTTCCTTAATTCACTGTCTTTGGGTAAGGTCTGTAACAGCAATTCAGGATACCCAACAATTCCGGAAAGGATATTGTTCAAATCATGGGCAACTCTCCCTGCCAGCATACCAATTGCTTCCATTTTTTGGGATTGGTGGAGTTTATCAGCAAGAATTTTTTGTTGGGTAATATCGGAAATAAACCCTTCAAGGTAGATATCTTGTGTCTGAATATCGAAAACTTTTCCACCTCGTTCCCGGACCCATTTAATATCACCTGATTTTGTAACAATCCTATACTCTATTTCAAAGTGCTTATCTTGTTTAACACCATCCTGAGTCGTTTCCCAGACATCCTGGCGATCATCTGGGTAAATGATATCTCCATATCGGAGAGGTGCATCTTTTGAAATTTCCGAAGGTAAAAAACCGGTAACATCCATACAGCCATCACTGATAAATTCCATTGGCCATTCATTTTCGTTGCGGCATCGATAAGCTATACCCGGCAAATTCCCTATTAAGGTCGATAGTTTTCTCTCGCTTTCCCGAAGTCTGACTTCTATTTTCCTTCTTTCTTCATTCTCCCTAACGAGTCTTCTGTTCCATAGGATAATCGCGCCAATTACAACGGATGAAAGTAAAAAAGAGAACGCTATCCATTTAAGAATATCGATAAAGGTAATACCGTGCTCATAGCGCACCGAAAACCAGCGCTGACGAATTTCCCGATGTTGCTGATCACTTATTGCAGCCAGGCTCTTATTCAAAATCGACTGGAAAAGAGGCCAGTCTTTTCGAATGGCTATAGCAAGGGCGTAATCATCAAAATCGGTGGGAGCCGCAATCTTTAAATTGGTATATCCTTGCTGATCGATGATGTGGGACGCTGCGGCTAGATTTTCAATTGCGATATCTGCCTGGCCAAGTGACACAGCCTTGAGAGCATCTTTAGGTGAAGTAATAAAGTGAGGGGTAAATGATATCTGACTTTTTTTAAGAGCGGCTTCTGTCGAGATCTCTTTTATCAAGGCAACACGCATTCCTTCGATGTCCTGCATCGTTTTAATATCAGGAGCATCTTTACGGCTAATGATTACCAGAGGAAAAGTTATATGAGTGTTTGAAAAGAGCAGATATTTACTTCGTTCTTTTGTGAAAGCGGCACAAGACAGAACGTCTATCTCTTTGTTTTGGATTAATTCAAGGATCTTCGGCCAGGGTGTTTTCGGCAAATACTCCAGTGAGAAGCCCAACTGCGCTGCAATATATTGTAGATAATCTGACGCCATCCCCACATACTCGCCTTCCTCATTAAAGAACTGGAAAGGCGGAAAGGCTTGAGGACCACTGACCCGAATTGTTTTATGCTCAGTTAACCATTGCTGCTCTTCGGGGGTAAGTGAAACAAAAGAGGAAAAAGCAGGATATAAAAATGCTAATAATTGATACTATTAGAACAATGTTCAGTTTGATTTTTCCACAATAGCCCAAAGCTGTGTCCTTTTAATCAAAAATATTATTGGTTTAGAGTAAATAGTAACATCCATTTATTGTATAAGTAGAAAAGAGGATAGTCAAAAGAAAATTGTACGGAAAAGCCAGAATAGCTCCCATGACCAGATTTCATTATTGAAGATAATTCTTAAGATTTCGACCGTATGGTCCGTTAGGCAGTTGGGATTCCGTAAGCCCGAAACATAGGCTTAAAGTGAAAACATTAAAACATGGCTCTAGAAAAATTCATATAGGTATAAATACCTATTTTTTTCGCCTTTCTTGAAAATAATCATTTTGAAAGGATACCAAGGGCAAGCTTAGCAACAGGCATGATGAGGAGGTTGAGACTATTCCTGATTATACGTAACAAACACCAATTTCTATCGTTAGAGACATTGAACAATAGACAATAAATCCAATACTTCTGCGATTTAGTTAGCAAGTTTTGTGGCTGTCTGGCAATTATTTACCTGAATTGAACGAAGCTTCTATTGCAGCATTTCTTTCGTTTATATTTTCCAAAGTTAAAGGGGAATCTTTGTGGAAGATAAGCTGCTTGCAGTACAGGCAATAAGTATCATTTTGTTTATCTGGCGGAATTGATATCAAGAAATCTTTAATACACCGCCGTGCTTTGCTGAGTTTTCCAAGTTCCATCAAACAGAGGGCACGTTCATGGATCAGACGAGGGGAAGGGCCATACTGTTCTTCTATTGCGAGCAACCCATCCAAAACTGTTTGGAATTGTTTCTTTTCTTTTAATATAATCAGCTTCATTATTTCACTGTTGCTGATCTGGTCATTGTGGTTTTCTTTCTTTCCGAGCCCGAACAGTCCGTTTGTCATTGAGGTGCTTAACTGGTTCAGTACAAACAAAACAACAGAGCTTGCTGGTACACAGACCAGGGAAATCAGGAATACTAATATTATGAGACTATACCCGGTCAGTGCAGAATAAAATAACACTACAATAAATAATACTGCAAATATTGAAG
>CAZDJE010000217.1:0-2502 GCA_964505715.1 uncultured Desulfocapsa sp.
TTCGGCGTACTAGAGTAGGTCGCAATGATTTAAATATCGTAGCAACGAAGAAGATAAAGAGTTTTTACGAATCCATCAAAGTTGTTAATCCTTATAAAATGCCACAACCTTCTCAACAATGTACTCCTGCATTTCCAAAGTTAATCCAGGATAGATTGGCAGTGCAATCGTTGTTCTTGCAGCATGTTCCGAGTGAGGTAAAGATGGCTTATCGATCAAGCCAAGAAGACATTCCTGCTCATGCAGGCAGAGTGGATAGTATATTTCACATCCAATATCATGCGAGTGTAACCATTTTATAAGCTCATCTCTCTTCTCAACACGCAATACATACTGATTGTAGATATGATAATTATGACCGTTTGCGGATGCTTCATATACAGCAACGGGAGTGACAACCATCTTATCAGCAACAAGAGAAGTGTTATTGAATAATTTGTTATATTGAGCGGCATTAACCCTTCTTTCACCATGCCACTTCTCAAGATGTTTAAGCTTAATCCTTAGAACCGTTGCCTGTATTGGGTCAAGACGGAAATTTCCGCCAATTTTGGCATGATAGTATTTGGGCTTTGCTCCATGATTTCGGAGCATTTTCAGAAGCTCATCAAATTTTTCATCATTGCTGACGACCATACCGCCATCCCCAATTCCTCCAAGATTTTTACTTGGAAAAAATGAGAAACAGCCGGCCGTACCCATGGTACCACTCTTTTTCCACTGGCCAGATTCAAGAGGATATTCTGCACCTATGGCCTGAGCAGCATCTTCAACTACTGGAAGTCCGTACTGGTTTGCCAGCGCCATGATCGCTGTCATGTCAGCACATTGTCCATAAAGGTGCACTGGAATAATAGCTTTGATAGTTTTTTCAGTATCCGCCTTTAATACTTCAGCCATTGCTGCAGGATCAATATTAAATGAGATCGGATCAATATCAGCAAAAACAGGACGAGCCCCGCAACGCAGGATAACTCCCATGGTTGCAAAAAAGGAATAGGATGTGGTGAGAACACGATCACCAGGTCCTATATTAAGTGCCATCAAAGCAACAAGCAGCGCATCTGTGCCACTCGACACACCCGTTGCTGAAACAGCATCACAATAATCAGCTATCTCCTGCTCAAGTGCAACTACTTCCGGTCCCTGTATATAAGTAGTGGAATCTATAACTTTGGTTACTGCTGCAACAATTTCTTCACGTAGTGGCTGCAGTTGGCAACCTAAATCTAACAATGGAATTTTCATACTTTTTGCACCATGCGTTTACCGTCAAAAAAGTCTACAATATCAGGCATTTCAATCTCAAGATATTTCTTCATTTTCTTTAGCAGATTAACTTCAATCTGTCGAACACGTTCTCTGGAAATGCCAAAACGATCGGCGATAGTCTGCAAGGTCAGTGGTTCATCTGTAAGCAACCTTTCCTCCAGGATCATCCGTTCCTTATCGTTTAATTTTTCTTTAAGAATTGTTAACAACTCGGTGAGATTAGCCTTCATCTCTTCTCCTGCGACAACATCTTCAATTGCAGGACCATTTGATGGAATAAAACTTTTTTGTTCATCTTCAGAGTCGGACCTGACTGGACTTTCAAGGGATACATCCCAGCTGTCCATGCGCTGACTCATCTCGATGACTTCACTCTCCTTTACCTTGAGGCGTTCTGCAAGAAGCTTAACCTCAGGTTTAAATCCCTGGGCCTCAAGTAACTTTTTTTCCTTATTGAGTGAAAAAAAGAGTTTTCGCTGAGCTTGGGTGGTCCCTATTTTAACCAGTCTCCAATTATCCATTATAAATTTAAGGATATAAGCACGAATCCAGTAGGCGGCATAATAGGAGAATTTCACGCCTCGATAGGGGTCAAATTTCTTGGTTGCCTGAACAAGCCCGACATTCCCTTCCTGGATCAGATCCATAAAATTCTGCATCCAATACTTCTGGAAATCCATTGCAACCTTCACGACAAGACGAAGATTAGCAGAGACTAAGCGGTAAGCCGCGTCCTGATCACCATCTTCACGAAAACGTATTGCCAGATCATCGGTTTCCTCCCTTGAAAGAAGCTCATATTGACTGATCTCCTGAAGATAACGGTGCAAGGCAGGATTACTAACCGTTGGGAGGTTAGCATCATCTGATAAAGCGACCAGCGGGTGTTCGTGTGGCTCAGTTTGAGTGAGCTTCTTGGACACATTTTTTTTTGTACTTTTTTTCTTTGAGGTCATATCCCCTATCTCATATCACACGCATAACAGATGCCTGTGAATATTTGCATAAATAAAATAATTATTTCACGTAATCTTGTATTATTACTACTGATACAGGAAAAGGCAATCATTATATATTTGGTCTGAATTGAGTCTTTTAACTATTTTCCTTATTTCACAATGTGTTACTTCAACTTTCCTAGAATGACGATTTACTATTCTTATGGTATCATATGATGGGTTCATCCGACTGAAGCGTACTTTTGAAATAAGTTTTGCAAAAAAAGTGGAC